>DFZJ01000116.1 GCA_002382045.1 Syntrophaceae bacterium UBA4059 | reverse complement strand
GCGCCGCCCAATGCGGAAAGAATAACCAGATTGTCAATAACATTGATACTGATAATGCCCTTACCAATGGTGTGAGCAACTGCGGTGCCGATAAAAAATGCAGCGATAAAATTAAAAAATGCAGCCCAGATGACGGCTTGTTTGGGAGTAAGGACCCGGGTGGAAACAATTGTTGAAATGGAATTAGAAGAATCGTGAAAACCATTGATGAAATCAAAAACAAGCGCAACGATCACCAGGAAAATGACAAATGCCATTGAATCAAGCATGTTTCAGGACAATCCCTTCCACGGTGTTGGATACATCTTCACAAACATCAATCGCCTCTTCAATCCGTTCGAAGATTTCTTTCCATTTGATCAGTTCGATGGCATCCTGTTCCTTAATAAAAAGATTGGTGATAATGGTTCTTAAAACGACGTCGCCGGCATTTTCCAGGGTGTTGATTTCCACGCAACCGTCCAGAATCATCTGGGAGTTTTTCATATTGCGCAGGCCGTAAACAATTTCTTTAATTTTTTTGATGGCTTGAAAAAGAATTTCCGCCTGCTTGATGATTTCATCATCCGGTTTTTTGACTTTGTACATGTGAATGCGGATGGCGGTAGCTTCAATGACGTCCATAATGCTGTCCATCTTATTGACCAGGGCATAAATGTCCTCACGGTCGATGGGCGTCAGAAAGGTCTTGTGCATTCTTTCGTATGTTTTGTGAGTAATGACATCCGCTTCATGCTCAAGTTCTTTGAGGCGGGCCACTTTTGCTTCCGAATAATCACGATTCTTGGTCATGGACAAAAAGAATTGACCGCCTTCTTCAATTTTATTGGCCAACTCTTCAAAGTAATTAAAGAAATTTTCTTCTTTAGGAAACAGGCGCATCAGCAAAACCTCCTTTTTTCCTCAGGTATGCAAACGATGACATCAAAGTCAGCAGTGCTCTAGCGAATTATCGGGAAAAATGCAAGACCTTAAAACGGAAATCAGATGGATTATTGGTCTTATTATTAGTTATTTAAGGACTTTAGAGTAAATAATTTTACTGTCACCCGGCGAATAGAAATCCTTCAGAACTGCTTCGGGAACATAGCCGCAACTTTTATAAAAATGTTGCGTCGGTTCGTACTGAGCGCGGGAAGCTGTGTCCGCGTAAATTTGTTTGCCCCCCATCTTTTGGATGAGACCTTCTGTTTTTTCCAGCAGAATTTTACCAAGGCCGCCACCGCGTATGGGTTCGGAAACAGCAATCCAGTAGAGATCATAACTGCTTGCCGTAGCCGGTATTAAACCATAACAGGTATATCCAACGACCTGACCGTCTTTTTCGGCAAACAGAAACTGATAGGAGCTCTGCTGGCCTTGTTCCAGACGATCAGTCGCCAGTTCACAGGCCATCTCCACTTCGCAGGCGGAGAAAAAGCCGCTCCCTTGAACAATGTTTAAAATCGCATTTAAGTCTGACGGCTGAATTTCCTGCCGGTAGGTGATTGGGTTCATCTGATTCATCCATTCTGCGGCAGGCCGCCGCGAAACATAAAGTAAACCGCGCCAATCATGCAAAGCGCCGCCCAGAGAAAGTCCAGTTTCAGCGGCTGCTTCATATATATCATGGCAAATCCGGCAAAGACAATCATCGTAATGACTTCTTGAATAATCTTCAACTGGCCTAAAGAGTAGTGTTCAAATCCGATGCGATTGGCCGGGACTTGCAGAACATACTCAAAAAACGCGATTCCCCAGCTGATCAGAATGACGAAAAACAGGGGCTTACTGTTAAGATTTTTTAAATGGCCATACCATGCGAATGTCATAAACAAGTTGGAAAAGAAAAGCAGTACAACTGGTTTTAACACAACTTCATTCCTCCTCAGGGTTTTAAAGCGTCGCGGATGATATCGGCGATCGCTTCAGGATACTTTATCGAAGCTTTCTCCACGGCGGCGGCAAAGCCCGCATCCGGGGATAAGCAAGGATTAGCGTTAATTTCCAGGACAAAGGGATTGCCCATATGATCAATGCGGAAATCGACGCGAGCGTAACCGCGCAGACCGAAAAGATTCCAGCACCGAAGAGCGATATCACTCAGGCGGTCCGCAAGTGCGGTATCCTCAGGAGCAATATCCAGAGTGCGACGAGTATGGTCATATTCAAAAGAATCTTCCACCCACTTGGCGCGGTAATCCAGGATTTTCAGTTTGCCTTGCGGGTAATCCTGAAAAAGGATTTCCGAGGCGGGCAGAATTTGAACCCCCTGGTCTCCGGCCAGTAAGGCGATGTTAAATTCCCGCCCTTCAATATAGGCTTCCGCGAAACAATCGCAGCCGATTTCTGCCTGCCGATTCCGCAAGGCGGTTGCGATATTATGCTGGTCGGTCATGAAGACAATAGCGTCATCATCCAATCCGACGGATGCATCTTCCCAGGAAGGCTTCATTAAATAAGTGCCGGAGGGAGCCGCTCCGGTGGCGATGCCGTCCGTCGTGATCCAGGGAGGTGTGGGAAGGCCTGCCGTGTGCAGGAGCTTTTTCGCGAGAGGTTTATTGGATGTCAGATACATGGCATCCGTCCGGCAGCCGGTGTAGGGAAGCTTTAAAAAATCAAGCAGGGCGGTCGCAAAGTAAATCATGCTGCCTTTTCCGCCTACAGACTCCACCAGATTGAAGACAACAGTGGGACGCAGGGCGCGCAGCTTGGAAATCGTGGCATTTAAATCCATGACAAAGGGCAGCAGGACCGGCTCGTAGCCCGGAGATGTTATGGCCTTGGCAATGGTTTGGGCCTGAAGCATCGTATCTTGTTCATCAACTCCCGCATCGGGGGCCACATCCGTATGTAAAATGACTATTTTCTTCATGAATATCCCGTCCTCAGCATTAGGGGAGTTGCCTCAACATGTCGTTTTGATTCCGGTACGCTTTAAGGCCGAATTCAGGATGTCGGTAATGAGCTGATGGTAGGATATGCCCGATAATTTGCAAAGAATGGGCAGATCCGAACGGATGGGATTCAATCCGGCCAGCGAATTGACTTCGATAAAATGCGGAATACCTCTGGCGTCTGATCGCAGGTCAATGCGCCCGCCGTCTTTTAATCCCAGGCCACGCCATGCCAGAAGAGATATTTCCATGGCATGCCTGGCCTCTGCGTCCACGACGGCGGCGTATCGCACGAGATTTTCATAATGTTCTTTATTGTCATAGGAGTATGCATGCTGTTCCGCATCCGGGTTCAGCAGGACCTCCATGACGCCGAGTGCTCTGGCGTCCCTGCCAGAGCCTATGATCCCTACGGTGAATTCCCTTCCGGGCAGGTAAGTTTCCACCAGCACGGGCTGATGAAACGTGTTGAGAAGTTTTATGCAGACATTGCGCAGATCTCTGGTGTTGTCAATTTTAGAAAGGGCGGTGATGCCTTTGCCTGTGCCTTCCGCGACGGGTTTGGCAAAAAGGGGATAAGGAAGAGAAACGAGGTCAATGTCCTCCGGGTCGGCAACAACGGCAAAATCAGGCGTGGGAATGCCGAGGTCGCGCACAACATGCTTCGTCATGCCTTTATGAAGCGTCAGGGTCTGTCCGAGCGGACCGGAGAAGGTGTAGGGAATTTGGTAGGCGTCCAGCAATGCGGGGACCTGCGCCTCGCGGCCAAAGCCATGCAGGCCTTCGGCAATGTTGAAAACAAGATCCCATCTGTCACCTGCGGCCAGGCGGCGCGTCAGCGCCTGAACGTGACCGATGCGATCGGTCAGATGGCCGTTTTTCAATATAACTTCTTCAATCGCTTCAATGGTATCGGGTTTGTCGAATTCAGCGGTTTCTTCCTGAGAGTAACCTTCCCGCAGGTAATCGTCTCGCAAGTCGTAGGTCAGACCGACGGTTATTTTTCCTGGGGTGCTGATGGTTGGGCAGTCAGTTTTACCGGACATAATTTATTTTCACGATCCTAATGGATATCCTTCAACTCAGCGTGATTGTCCGGGTAGCGGAAGATATTGCCTTCGTAATTGCGCACCATCAAATCGCCTTTATCCCAGCCGATGGCGTATTCGGGAAGTAACGGAATTTTGCCGCCGCCGCCGGGGGCATCGACAACATAGGTCGGTATGGCATAGCCGGTTGTATGGCCTCGTAAACCCTGGATGATCTCCAGTCCCTTGCTGATGGGTGTGCGGAAATGGGAGGATCCGGGAATCGGATCGCATTGATACAGGTAGTAGGGGCGGACGCGAATCTGCAAAAGGCCATGCACCAGTCTGGTCATTGTGGAGACGCAGTCATTAATGCCGGACAGCAAAACGGTTTGACTGCCCAGAGGAATGCCGGCATCGGCCAGACGGATACAGGCGGCGCTCATTTCGGGGGTCAACTCATCCGGATGCGTGATGTGGATGCTCATCCAGAGGGGATGGTATTTTTTCAGCATGGAAACCAGAGCCGGTGTAATCCGTTGCGGAAGGACAACAGGCGTTTTAGTGCCGATGCGGATCATTTCAACGTGCGGGATGTCCTTGAGCCTGGACAGCAGCCATTCGAGCTTATCGTCGGACAGGGTCAATGGATCGCCGCCGGACAGGAGTACATCGCGGATATTTGAATTGGATGCGATATAGGATAGCGCCCTTTCCCATTTGGCGGTATCGATGAAGCATTGGTGCTGGCGGCCGAAGATACGGGAACGGGTGCAGTAACGGCAATAGGTCGCGCAGATATCGGTGACCAGAAACAAGACGCGGTCAGGATAGCGATGCACGATGCCGGGAACCGGGGAATCGGTGTCTTCGCAAAGCGGATCTTCTTCTTCGCCCTGCGTATGCAGACATTCATCGACCACCGGAACGACGGAGCGACGAAGCGGTGAGGACGGGTCATGGATGGAAATGAGACTGGCGTAATAAGGGGTGATAGCGACGGGTAGATCACCGGAGGGGTGCATCATGGCCTGGCGTTCGTTGTCGGAAAGATGAATGATGGCATCGAGAGTCTGGACGTCGCGAATAGCGTTTTGAAATTGCCAGCGCCAGTCAAACCATTCGATGCGGCTGATGTCGGGATAATATTTTTTACGAAAAGCTCGCGAGCGGGGAGAATCTTTAAAGGGGAAATAAAGGCGCTCTGGCTTTGACTTTGCCAGGGAGGGTTGCTGATTGTTAGTGGACAACGAAAAGAAATTCGTTGTTTCGTTTTGAACCACAACAAGACCAGCTGTGGTACCGGGAGGTTCTGCCTCCTCATTAAACAGCGTCTCGTTTTCCATGGATTCCCCTTCCTGAATTATTTTTTTAAAAAATCTCAGCCATCATTGATAGCCATTTATGTTTTTTGAATTTACGCAAGCAAGAAAATTTGTCAACATTTATTTTCAATTTCAGGTAGAAAAATGAAAACTTTTTTGAAAGATAAAAAATAAATTTCAAAAAATATTTTGTCAGCGTGTCATGATCGTCAACGCGCATAAAAATTGAATTGCCCAGGCGATAACAATAGCGTAAAAAGCGCATAGGGTGACCAGGACGTCAGTTGTAACGAAAGATAGACTGGATAATGGTTTCAAAGGAACGGGCGCCAGTCTGATGGAAAGAAGAGAAACACAAGTAAATGAGTCCAGGGAGAAAAAATGCCTGAGCTGCCGGAAGTCGAAACACTATGCCGCCAATTGCACGAAAAAATAGCCGGAAGGGAAATTCTGGCGACGATGGTGTATGATGATAAGCTTGCCGGCCTCGAAAACGTCAGAGGTCGAGCGATCGAAGAGGTCCGGCGTTCAGGAAAAACGATTGTGCTCAAGTTAAGCGACAGCAGAAGCATCGCGATTCATTTACGTATGACAGGCCGATTGCTCTGGCATCAAAACAAAACAAAAGAAAAACACACCCGATGGCGAATGACGGTGGGCGATGGAAACGTTGATCTGGTCGATCCACGCCGCTTCGCGACGATCAGGATCGGACCAGAGCGTCAGGACAAAGACGGGAAGGATCTCATGACGGACTTTGACGAAAAAGTATTTCTGAAGCGGCAGGCGCTGCGCAAAGTCAGCGTGAAGATCTTGCTCATGGATCCGAAAGCGATAGCGGGTATCGGCAATATTTACGCGTGTGAGATTTTGCATGGCGCAGGCATTTCTCCTTGCAGGCTTGCGGCGACGCTGACTGAAAGGGAATGGAAGGCGGTGTTTCGTCAGGCAAGACGTATTTTGAAAAAAGGAATTAAAAAACGCGGAACATCCATTTCCGACTGGCGTGATCTTTACGGCCGTAAAGGTGAAAACCAAAACGAACTTAAAGCATACGGACAAGAAGGAAAGACTTGCCACACCTGCGGCGGGACGATCAGACGGATCAAGCAGGGCGGACGAAGTACGTTTTACTGTCCGCTCTGCCAGAAGTAAACAACACGATCACACTCCCGCGGCATAAAAAAAATAATAATATCAATAGTATAACAAGAAATGTGAGCGGAATTAAATTACCGGTTTCAGGAAACATAGATCGGATTTGAAAAAATCCAGGGGCGATATTTTCCGGCTGACTTTAAAAACACCTCAACGCGATAGATGCCGGGCTGGGTGATCCGTACGGAAAAGTTGTCCGTTTTTGCTTGAAGGTACGCCAAGCCGTTTCTAATGATCCGAATATGAGCTTTTTCAGGACAAGCCACCGATAATTGTGCATTGCCGGAAAGCTGGAAACAATCTCCCATGGAATATTTAATATCGTCCTGGTTGATCAGAAATTGAAAACCGCGAGCCTTGTGAAAATATTCCAAGGCAAAGTAGCAGCGTCCATGGAGAAGAGATCGATAAATCATGCGGGTATCTTGTTGACTGTTGCCGCTGAATTTAGCTTCCGTTAAAACATGGGTGCAAATAAACTTGAAGGCCCGATTAAAAGGGAAAGCGACAAAAGGGATTCCAAGAAGCTTTTTGATGCTGGCGTGATTATCCAGTTCTCCAATGCCTACGGTTTTTCGATTTTGATTTAAAGCATCCCATCTCTCCAATGTAATCCTGTGAGGTCCTTTCAGAAAATAAGCAGGGAAAAGAAAACTCAGCAATCCGCTGAAATAGCCGCGCAGACTCTTTTGCCAATCCGTCATAAAGTCCCAGACGCTGACTCCGGAGTAGCCAGTGACTTCCCAATCATTCCAGCAGTATTGTTTCACGTGAAACATGGCTGTTCCTTCGTGGTCGGGATGGGCAATAAATCCAAATCCACCCTGCTTGTTGACGGCATCAATATATTTCTGTGGATTGTTTCCCTCTGGGTCGCCACTATAGGAAACGGGCTTGTTAATTTTAAAGCCCAGGTAATGATTGAATCGGGGCGCAATTTCTTCTCCGACGATGATCAGTGTTTTTCCCTGCCACCCTTCCCACCCTTCATCTCTTGCTCTCAGGTGATCATGATCCGTTAACATTAAAAAATCGATACCATGATGATCTGCGGCGGAAATGATCTTTTCCATAGGCGCATGGCCGTCAAAAGAAAAAGATGAATGCAGATGGATGACACCTTTGTAATCTATTAAACTGTTCACTATTCTGTTTGCAGGGCAACAAAGAAGCTGGATCTGCCTCGTTTAATGAGTAAAGTGACGCTTTTCTTTGCGGCGGCTTTCGTGATTTCCCGGTTGAAATCCTTCATTGAAGAAATTTTAACGCGATTCACCTGAACGATGATGTCCTGAGGTTGCAGACCGACTTCGTCCGCCGGGCTTCCTGCCTGAACTTCCGTAATGATGACACCCTCGCGTGATATGCCCAATTGTCTGGCCATCTCCTGCGAGATTCCCTGTGCCGCTATGCCAAAATGTCCTTTTTCCGATCTTTCTGCTGCTGCCGCAACATTATCTATTCGTTCCGCAACAATGACCTGGAAAGTCATTTCCCTCCCGTCGCGAATGGCCTTAATGTTCATTTTCTGACCAACGTGCAATGAAGCGATGGTTAACAGCAACTCATGGGTATTTTTGACTGGCTTTCCATTAATTTCGGTAATAATGTCACCAACTCTTATTCCCGCCTTATCTGCCGGATCGCCTTTGAAAACATCCGATACCAGTGCACCGCTTTTATTTTTATGATTTAAGTTCTTGGCAATATTATCGGAAATATCCTGGACGGAGATGCCCAGCCAGCCGCGTGTTACTTTGCCTTTAGTTTTTAGATCGGCCAGAATACTTTTGGCCATGTCGATGGGAATGGCAAATCCTATGCCCTGACCTTGTGCGACAATTGCCGTGTTTATGCCGATCACCTTTCCTTCCATATTAAACAACGGACCACCGCTGTTGCCTGGGTTGATGGAAGCATCGGTTTGAATAAAATTATCGTACGGTCCGGCGCCGATAACGCGGCCCTTGGCACTAACAATACCTGCGGTTACCGTAGCCTCTAAACCAAAAGGATTGCCGATCGCGATGACCCACTCTCCGACTCTGACTTTTTCAGAATCTCCGATTTCCGCAACCGGTAAGCTATTGTCCGGTTTAATTTTAATCAGCGCAATATCCGTATTAACATCTGTTCCGATGACTTTCGCTTCGTACTCCTTGCCGTCGGATATTTTGACGAGGATTTTGTCTGCCTGTTCCACGACATGATTGTTGGTGAAAATATAACCGTCATTACTGATGATAAATCCTGAACCCAAACTACGCTGTTTGAATTCCCGGCGGGGCATATCACCAAAAAAACGGTCAAAAAAATCATCCCCGAACGGTGAGCCGAAACCGCCTCGTCCCTTATAAGTTTTGGAAGTACTGATATTGACGACCGCGGGTTTGATACGTTCAGCCAGCTCAGAAAAAGAAACAGGGGTTTTAATGGCAATATCCGAGGGGGCCGGTACGGCCTGCGCCGCAGGAATTTCCGGCGCTCCCGATTTGGTAAAGGATGATCGCAGGACTCCGACGAAAGATACGATAAAAAAAGCGATCAGAAACGCCATTAAAAACATAAAAAAAGTTTTTCGATTTGAATTTTTCATACTTAGCCTCCAAAATGACCCTATGCAACGCCTGGTTTTCATTCCCAGCACGAAATATTCTTATTTTTGAATATAACGACACGTACTTATTTGTCAATGTAAAACGGGCTAAACGGGTGTGCGACAAATTTATGAGGCCATTTTCACGCCGCTGCCCGGCGCTCCCAATAAATCTTCCCAGCGATTACTCAAAATATTACAACGCAGGGTAATAATTCTGATGGTTATGTTTTTCCAAATACGCTCAATCAACGGAAAAAAAATCGTGTGCTCCTGACAGCTTTTTATAAAGCATTGACCAGAGCCGGGATTAAAAATTTCAGATTTCATGATCTTCGTCATACATTTGCTACGCGGTTGGTTCAGAATGGTGTGGATCTATAGCGTGTTCAAAAGCCTGGTCGTTGGAAGAACGTAACTATGGTTCAGAGGTATGCGCATCATCATCCGGAGAGTCTGCTGTCTGCTATTAAAATAATTGATGGCTCCCGAAAGACGATGATCACAAATTTATCACAACCCAAAAAACAGGGTTTACAAATCTCCATTAAAACATGTAAACCATTGATTTCATTTTGGTGCCGGAGCTCGGAATCGAACCGAGATGCCCTTGCGAGCGGGGGATTTTGAGTCCCCTGCGTCTACCAGTTTCACCACTCCGGCACGGGCGCGATTATATAGACGGAGAACAAAATGTCAAGCTAAAAACTGTTGACAATCAACAAATGCCCATGTTAAAGGAGCCACTCGATTCAGAAAAAGCCTTGCTTGGGGGTGTAGCTCAGCTGGGAGAGCGCTTGAATGGCATTCAAGAGGCCAGCAGTTCGATCCTGCTCATCTCCACCAAAAATAAAAGGGAAGAAACCCCATCATGGGCTCTTCCCTTTTATTTTAAATTAAAGTCTTCACTTGTTTAATTATAAATCTTTTACTTCTTTGTTGATTTTCAGCCGTTTTTCCTTAATCATTGCGGCTTTGTTCCCTTCCAGCCATGATTTCATGGCTTCTTCCTTTTTCAGGTTCATGGCCACTTTCTTGAATATCTCTTTTTTGGTTTCAAAGTCCGCCTTGTCCAGCGCGCTCAATTCTTTGAGTTTGAAAATGACATGGGTCTTATTGATGATGAGCGGTTTTTCCGGATAGGGCTGATTCATGGAGAGAGACAAAAAGATTTCGAGTGCTTCCGGATGATTACCGAGTTTCGGAATAACATTGGCCGGCAGGAATAAGCCGGTTTCCTGTATTTTAAAGTTTTTTTCCGCAGCCAGTTTATCCAGGCTTTCGCCTTTGCGGAGTTTTTCCATGAGGGTGGCGGTTTCTTCGCCGGCGATCCTGTCCCGTTCGCTCTTGAGATAGCTCTGACGCACGTCCGCTTCAATATTTTTAAGCTGCGGGGTGTAGGCTTCCTTTTTATCCTCGATACGAACCACAAAATAGCCATTTTCAGCGCTCAGCACTTTGCTGAGTTCCTTCTTCAGCAACCCCGCCAGCTGCACCGACAAATCTTTTACGGACGATAAGGCTTGAGGGGGTTTGTTGAGCGGAAAGAAATCAGCCGTCTGGACTTTTAAATTATTTTTTGCGGCGTAAGCATCAAAGTTGTCTTCCTGGTAGATCGTATCGTGCGCCTTCTTGGCTTCCGCCAGCGCTTTTTGCATTCCGCGGCCCTGCTTCAGCTCTTTGATGATGATCGGTGTCGCCTGCTCGATTCCCAGGGGTTTACCGTCTTTGCCCTTGTAGTTTTCTTTGGTCCGATTGTAATAATCTCTGATTTCGGATGGGCTGATATCAGCCGCAGAAAACGCGTCGGCGGGGAAATAAAGGTATTTAACTTTTACCTGCTCGGGAACGCGAAAGGCATTGCTGTTATTCTTCAGATATTGCTCAAGCTCACTGGCGGATGGATGGATCGGTCGGGTGATGTCGGCGCCGGAAATTTGCAGGAACTGGAGATTGATTTTCTGATTCTGCATGGCATACAGATCGAGCACTTCCTGATCGGATACTTTGATCCCTTCGTTGATCAGGTTTTCGATTTTACCTGACGCCAGATTAATTTTCTGTCTGGCTTCAAAATCCTCGGCGGTTAACTTATTGTAACTCAGTAACTGCTTGTATTTGTATGGGTCAAATTTCCCGTCTGTCTGCAGGGCGGGGATGGCGGCGATCATTTGCTTTAACTCGTCGTCGGAGACCTGCAGCTTTAAATCTTTTGCCTTGGAAATGATGATCTGGCGATTGATCAGGCTGTCGAAGGCCATCTTTTTCAGATCCATCCCTTTGAGCATGTCCGCCGTTAAGGTGCCGCCGTAACGCTCTTTGGCCATGTCCGTTATTTTTGAATATTCGCTGTAGTATTCGGATTCGGTGATGGCCACGCCATCGACGATCGCCAGGGTGTGCGCCGTTTGCGCGCCTCTGTCTGTTCCAAAATAAAGGACAAAAACAAAAATGATGATGGCCATGAAAAGCAGCATGAACCAGCCTCGAGCATGTTTACGGAAAAATTTCAGCATATCATTACCTCGAATGTGAGCGTTGCGTAACGCAGAATATATACAAACTTGTTTACTCGTATTACAGTCATTTGCAAATTGCAAATACATTTTAAAAATGCATTGCTTAGGGGAATGAAATACGATATAGACCAAAAAAAATATATGAATACGATATATTGAAGAAAACGGGAGGGTACATGCTGTTCGATTATATTTTAGGAAAGTTTTCCAATGATCTGGCAATTGATCTGGGAACTGCCAATACACTGGTTTACGTTAAAGGAAAGGGCATTGTCTTAAATGAACCGTCCGTTGTCGCCGTCCACATGGATAACCGGGGCATGAAAAAAGTGCTGGCGGTGGGCAATGAAGCCAAAAACATGCTGGGACGAACGCCCGGCAATATTGTGGCCATCCGTCCCATGCGTGATGGTGTCATCGCGGATTTCGACATTACGGAAGCCATGCTGAAACACTTTATTCTGTGTGTGCACAACCGTAAATCCCTGGTGCGGCCCCGGATTATTGTTTCCGTGCCGTCAGGCATTACGCAGGTGGAGCGCCGCGCGGTTCGCGAAACCGTCGAGTCGGCCGGCGCCCGGGAAATTTACCTGATTGAAGAACCGATGGCGGCGGCGATTGGCGCTGGATTGCCCATAGCCGAGCCCACCAGTTCCATGGTGGTCGATATCGGTGGCGGCACCACGGAAGTCGCCGTGATTTCCCTGGCTGGCATCGTGTATTCCAAATCGGTGCGGGTGGCCGGGGATAAAATTGACGAAGAAATTGTCCAGTATATGAAACGCAAATACAGCCTGCTGATCGGTGAAAGAACCGCCGAAATCATCAAGACACAGATCGGCTGCGCTTATCCGATGGGTGAAATTAAAACGATTGACGTCAAAGGACGCGACCTGATATCGGGTATCCCGAAAACCATCGAGACAAGTTCTGAAGAGATCCGCGAGGCGATTATCGAACCGGTGACGTTGATTGTCGATGCGATTAAAGATGCTCTGGAAAACGCCCCGCCGGAGCTGGCCGGTGATATTGTTGACCGAGGCATTGTGCTGACCGGAGGAGGCGCGTTGCTGAAAAACCTCGATATTCTGGTGCGGGAAGAAACCGGCCTGCCTATCACGATTGCCGATGATCCTCTCTGCGCCGTGGCCCGCGGCGCCGGCATGGCATTGGATCAACTGGATGTACTCAAAGAGGTCACTATTCAGGTCTGATGCCGCTTCCTGAATCGGTCTTTATCGGTGGAAGATATTAGGTCGAACATGTTTTTTAAGAATTATCGGACCGTCATCTTTATCGGCGCAGTTATTGCCGCCGCCCTTATTCTGCTTTCGTATAGCTTGAAGTACGATTCCGGCATGGGTGTTGTGAAAAAGCTGGTGCTGGAAGCGGCAGCCCCTGTTCAGATATTTTTCAATGGATCTATTGAAGGCGTCGAAAACGCCTGGAAGCGCTATATTCATCTGGTGGGCCTGGAAGACGAAAACCTGCGTCTGAAAAATAAAATTGCCAACCTCCAGGCGGAACTGATCCGCTACAAAGAAGGCGCTCTCGAAGCACAAAGATTGAAAAAACTTTTGTCCTTGCAAGAGGAGCAGCCCTTCAACTTCACGGCTGCCCGGGTGATTGCCAAAGAGCAGGCGGCCCTTTCCAAAACCCTCTGGATTGACAAAGGCAGCGCGCATGGTCTGAAGTCCGGGATGCCGGTCATTGTTCCGCCCGGACTCATCGGAAGGTTGACGGATGTTTCCTGGCATAGTTCGAAAGTTCTCCTGCTGATTGATGAAAATTCCAACGTGGATGTTCTGATCCAACGGACGCGGGTGCAGGGAATTGTTCGCGGCGCAGGCTCGCGTGGTTGCGTCGTTCGGTACATTTCCAAAATTCAGGATGTCCAGGAAGGCGATGTGGTGGTGACATCCGGAATGAGTAACATTTTTCCCAAGGGATTGCTTGTGGGCAAAGTGAGCCATGTGGACCGGATGGACGTCGGATTGTTTTTGCAAATCCGGGTGGCCCCCTTTGCTGATTTTTCCATGCTGGAGGAAGTTCTGGTTTTAACGACCGGGCAGGGGGAGTTTTCTGAGGGAAAGAAAACCTTAAAATGATTTATTATTTATTATTGCCTTTTTTGACGATTTTGCTGGTTGTATTGCAAACCACAGTGGCCGATGTCCTTTTTTCGGGCTGGCTGGTTTTGGAATTGTCGCTGGTGGTTGTGATCTATGCCGGATTTCGTCTGGATCTGATGAAAGGGATCGTTCTGACATTCCTGATGGGATTTGTGCTGGACTGCGTGTCCGGCGTGCCTCCCGGATTATTTACGCTTATCTATCTGCTTATTTTTTTACTTTCTTTTTTTGTTTCATCGCGGATCGCTTCGGAGAAGCTTTATCTCATCGCTCTTTTCAGTCTGGTTTGTTCTCTGCTGGAGTCGCTGCTGCTGGTTTTGCTCTACCATATTGTGTCTGACATTGACATGCTGACTAACGTGCCGCTGGTGTTTGCGCCACAAGCTTTGCTGATTAGTGTTCTTTCCGTCGGCTTTTTTTACGCGATGCGAAAAGTAGAAGGATTGGTTTATGGAAAAACAAGGCAATCTCCGCAACGGACCGGAACCGGCAGAATTTCGGCAAAAGCTTAAAATCATCATTATTCTGACGGTCCTGGCTCTGTTCGTCTTAATGATTCGACTCTGGTATCTGCAGGTCATCAAGGGAGATGAACTCAAACAGCGATCGGAAAACAATGCGGTGCGCTTTCGCAAAATCCAGCCGTTGCGCGGCCTGATTATGGATCGCAATGGTACGGTGATGGTGGACAACTGTCCTTCTTTTGATGTGCTGTATATGCCCACAAAAGGCGTCGACCCCGAGTTGATGATCCGGAAAATTAAAGATATTTATAAAACCAAGTCGATCGATTACTCATCCGATCTGCCTTTTCCCAAAACGGTTAAACCCTATCTGCCGGTGCGGCTGGAAAAGAATGTCAGCATCCAAAAAGTTGCCCTCGTGGAAACCAACGCGATTGATCTGCCGGGTGTTTATGTGGATGTCACGCCGGTTCGTCTCTACGTAGATGGAGAAATAATCGCGCCGATCATCGGTTACACGGGCGAAGTCAGCAAAGAGGAATTGGAAAAATCAGAAGAAGATTATTTGTCCGGCGATATTACGGGCAAGTATGGCATCGAAAAAGTTCTTGATCCGCATATTCGGGGCCGTCGCGGCAATGAACTGGTTGAAGTCAATGCCTTTGGCAAGGTCATTAAAAATTTAGGACGGATTGATCCCGCTTCCGGCTCCACGGTTGTGTTGACGATAGATGCCCAATTGCAGAAGGCTGCCTGGGAAGCATTTGAAGGAAAAGCCGGCGCGGCTGTGGCGATGGATCCCCGTGACGGTTCGATTCTGGCGATGGTCAGCCTGCCGTCTTTTGATCCGAATTTGTTCAATAGCGGCATTGTCCGGACGGAATGGGAGAAACTGCAAAAAAATCCACTGAATCCTTTGTCCAACAGGGCCATTTCCGGACAGTATCCGCCCGGTTCAACCTATAAGCTGATCGTAGCTGCGGCAGCCCTCGAAGAAGGAATCATTACGACTGAAACCAGGATATCCTGCAGCGGTTCTTTCAGCCTGGGCAACCGGTCATTTCGCTGCTGGAAAAAGCACGGACACGGATCGGTCAATTTACACCGGGCGCTGGTGGAGTCCTGTGATGTTTATTTTTACACGGTCGGGAAGATGCTGGGGGTGGATAAAATAGCGCGCTATGCCCGGATGTTCGGTTTAGGGGAGGCGACCGGCATTGAGCTGGCTCATGAACGAAAAGGCCTTGTGCCCACGCGGGAATGGAAGCTGGCTCGTATGAAAGAGCCGTGGCATCTCGGTGAAACGATATCGATATCCATCGGTCAGGGATTCAATTTAACGACCCCGTTGCAGTTGGCGCAGGCCTACAGCGCTTTAGCCAACGGCGGTACTTTGTGGCGTCCTCATCTTGTTCAGCGCATTGAGTTGTCTGATGGAAGCATTGTTAAAAAATATTTGCCGGAAAAAAAAGGCGCATTAAAGTTAAGCCCGAAGACCCTGTCGGCGCTCAGCTACGCGTTGTGGGGCGTTGTCAACGAACCGGGCGGAACCGGAGCTAATGCGCGCAGGCCTCATGCGGATGTTTGCGGTAAAACCGGGACGTCGCAGGTGATCGGGTTACCGCAGACCGACAAAGCGCGCCGCATGCAAAAAATAACCGCCTTTCATAAAGATCACGCTTTATTTGTGGGTTATGCGCCGATGAAAAATGCGGAAATCGCGGTTGCGGTCATTGCTGAAAATGCCGGGGGCGGCGGTGCGGTTGCCGCTCCGATTGCCCGTAAAATTATGAACGCCTATTTTGACGCTAAGAAAAAAGAAAAAGCGGTCAAGGTTGCCGCGGAAATTAAGTCAGAAGATGAAACGGAAGACTGATGACGCCTGTCATGAATTGGATGCCTCCATGCAGGATTTTTATGAAGGAAGAAGATGATTTTTTTTAAATACGATCGCCGTATATTCCAGAATTTTGACTGGACGCTGTGTGGTTTGGTGATGGCTATTTGCGCCATTGGCGTGGTTAATATTTATTCCACCGGCTTCAGTCTCAGTGATAATCAATCACCTCTTTACTTAAAACAGCTGCAATGGATCCTGTTCGGCCTGCTTCTCATGATGATTACTTTTTTGATTGATTACCGGGCCATTAATCAGGCTGCCTATATGGTTTATGGGATTTCTGTTTTATCCCTCATTGCGGTGGCCTTATTCGGTCACACGGCCAATGGCGCGCAAAGATGGATCTCTTTCGGATTTGTTTTATTTCAACCTTCCGAATTGATGAAGGTGAGTATTATTATTGCTCTGGCCCGGTATTTTGATGATCATAAATCGAACGAGCCTTATCTGCTGAGAGAATTATTCGTTCCCTTCATGTTGGTGCTGTTGCCCTGTGTTCTGATCTTAAAACAACCGGATTTGGGGACGGCGTTAATGATCGTCATCGTTGCCGCTTCAATTGTTTTATTTATCGGGATGAACTGGAAATCAATTGTGATCACGGTCGTCAGCGTTCTGGTCATGTTGCCCGTGGCCTGGTTATTTTTAAAAGATTATCAAAAAGACAGATTGTTGACTTTTCTTGCACCGGAAATTGATCCTTTGGGGACAGGTTACCACATTATCCAATCCATGATTGCCATAGGCTCCGGTGGGTTTCTGGGCAAAGGATTTTTGAAAGGTTCGCAAACCCAGCTGAAGTTCTTACCCGAGCAGCAGACGGATTTTGTTTTCTCCGTGTTTGCCGAGGAATGGGGTTTTGTCGGCGGCCTGGTGCTGCTCATGATGTTCCTGTCTTTGATCATCTGGGGCTTTAAAATTGCCTTGCATTCAAAAGATTTATTAGGCACGATCATCGCGTTCGGCATTACCGCGCTGATTGCCTGGGAGGTATTAATTAATATGGGAATGGTTTTAGGTCTGCTGCCGGTGGTCGGGATTCCATTGCCTTTCTTAAGTTACGGGGGTTCAGCCATCGTTTCATTGCTGGCGGCGATCGGGTTGTTAATGAATGTCAGCGTGCGCAGATTTATTCTGCAGCGCTGATCGGTTATAATTCGGACTCGCAAGGAGAAGAATATGTGGGAAAAAAAGAAACATATTGAAGATACGAAAGCTTTTTTAGGGAAGGGTGCGGAGTTTGTCGGGAAGCTGATGTTTAACGGTAATGTTCGTATTGACGGCGATTTTCAGGGCGAGATTTTCGGGCAGGGGTCTGTTGATGTCGGGGAAGGCGCTCTGGTTAAGGCAAACATTGCAGTTCACAGTGTCTATATCGGCGGTGAAGTTCAAGGCACTATTGAGGTAAAAGAAAAAATTAACATTCATTCCACGGGCAAATTTATAGGCGACGTGCGGGCGCCGGTTTTCATCATGGAAGAAGGGGCGCTTTTTGACGGCCGTTCACATATGATTGAGGCAAAAGAGCAAAAAATAGTTGGTTCAACAGTGGATTAAGTTCTTTCAAGCACTTATTTAAACTGTCCTGGCGATGATTTAATGAAAATTAGACCGTCGGTCATAAAAAAGCTTGACAACGAAACAAGTGTATGGTTAGTAACCTCCGTCCTCGCGGTGTGGTTAGGTTCAGAGGTTCAGCGAGCCCGGTTATTGAACGATGGTTTCTGCAACAAATCACTGCCAGTGATCACGCTGTTTGAAATGTTAGATTAAATTTAATTCACCTTACTGTCCTTAAAGCATGTATGGACAGTGAGTTCTGAAAAAAGATGAGGTAAGTTGTGGTTACCGTAATTCCAGATTTAACACTTTTCGTTCAGATGGCTACTTTTCTAGCCTTAGTTTTTGTCCTCAATTATCTTCTTTATAAACCCATTTTATCCATCATAGACCGTCGTAAAAAGCAGCTTGAAGAGCTCGAAAATGAGATTAAGCTTTTCAAAGACTCTGTTGATAAAAAAGCCGCCGAATATGATGAAAAGCTCAATAAGGCCAAAACCAGCGCCTCTGATTTGAAAAAAGAGATTATTACGGAAGGCGCTCAGCAGGCCAAAAGCATTGTCGATGCCGTCCGTAATGAAATCCCCTTAATGTATCAGGAATTTCAAAAGAAGATGGATGCGGAGATGCAAGCTGCTCGGCAGATACTGGACGGCCAGTCCCGTAAGCTTTCGCTGGAAATCGCGGAAAAGGTTCTGGGAAGGAGAATGCAATGAAGGATTCACGCCGATCAATTTACCTGCCAACGTTTCTTTCCCTGTTTTTCGTTCTGGTTTCAGCATGCATGGCTTATGCGTCAGGTGGGGGCGAGGGTCATGGTGGCGCGTCCCAGTGGAAGGATTTTGCCTGGAAAACTTTTAATTCGGTTATTATTATAGGTTTGCTGGTCTGGATGCTGGCGCCAAAAATTAAAGGCTTTTTTGCCGGCCGTCGTCAGGAAATTAAGGAATCACTGGAAAACACCGCTGTTCAAAAAGCGGATGCCGAGAAGCAGTACAGGGAGTATGCGGAAAAGATCGATAAAGCCTCCCTGGAGATTGACGGCATTTTTGAGATGATTAAGGCTCAGGGTGTTGTCGAGAAAAAGAAAATTATTGAAGATGCCGAGAAAGTTGCTCAGAAAATGAAGGAAGACGCTAAAGCGCGTATTGAACAGGAGTTGAATAAAGCATCCAGTCAGCTGCGCAGTGAAGCGGTTGCTCTTTCAGTGCAAATGGCGGAAGAAATATTAAAGAAAAATATCACGGCGCAGGATCATGAAGCCATGGTCAAGGAATACATGGATAAGGTGGTGGATAAAAAATGATCAGCAATATTTCAAAACGATATGCCCGCGCATTTTTTGAAATTGCCGAGGAAGAAAAAAAGCTGGAGCAGTATTATAACGAACTCAGCCAGTTTTCTTCCATCGTGGCGGAGAATAAAGATTTGGCTGGCTTCTTAGCTAATCCGATTTTTGAGCAGGATGTGAAGAAGAAAGTTCTGGAACAAATCATCGGTAAGTTGTCTCTTTCTCCCATGACGGTTAATTTTCTGAAGCTTTTGACGGATAAAAACAGAATCGGTATTCTGCCGGACATTGAAACCTGTTACCGGTTGCTGATGGACGAGACCCTGCAGAAGGTGAGGGTGACGGTAAAAACAGCATTTCCTCTTTCCAGTCAAATGCAGGATTACATCACCGCTAATTTGAAAAAAATGACGGGCCGGGCGGTCGAAGTGACCGTGGAAAATGACCAGGGCCTTTTGGGTGGCATAGTCATTGGTGTTGGTGACACGCGCTATGATGGCAGCATCAAAAACCAATTGAATAATATGAGGAATCTCTTAGGGGAGGCAAGATAAGACATGGAAGCAATCAAGGCGGAAGAAATTAGTCAAATTATTTCTGAGCAAATTAAAAGCTATGAAAAAAAGCTGGATATAAGCGAAACGGGAACCGTCCTGTCCGTCGGTGACGGTATCGCGAGAGTTTACGGTGTGCAAAACGCAATGGTTATGGAGCTTCTCGAGTTCCCGGGCGGTATTCTGGGGATGGTTCTCAATCTGGAAGCCGATAACGTCGGTGTCGCCGTCCTGGGAGAAGTGACGCACATTAAGGAAGGCGATATCGTTAAAAGAACCGGAAAAATCGCGCAGGTTCCAGTGGGCGAAGCCCTGCTCGGCCGTGTCATTGACGCGACGGGAATGCCGCTTGACGGCAAGGGTCCTATCAATACCAACGAGTTTCGCCGCATTGAAATGGTTGCTCCCGGTGTTATTGCCCGCCAACCCGTTAATCAGCCGATGTACACAGGCCTCAAGGCCATTGATGCCATGACGCCCATCGGACGCGGTCAGCGCGAACTGATTATTGGCGACCGCCAGATTGGTAAAACAGCCATTTGTATTGATGCGATCATTCGCCAGAAAGACACAGGCGTCAAATGCATCTACGTCGCCATCGGCCAGAAGAAATCCACCGTGGCGCAGGTGGTGGAAAAATTAAGGCAGCATGATGCGATGTCTTACACATGCATTGTTGCCGGTTGCGCGTCTGACCCGGCAACGCTTCAGTATATCGCGGCTTACGCCGGTTGCAGTATTGGTGAGTATTTCAGAGATAAAAGTCAGGATGCATTGATTGTCTATGATGATTTGTCCAAACAGGCTGTTGCCTATCGCCAGATTTCACTGCTCTTACGTCGTCCTCCCGGGCGTGAAGCTTACCCCGGCGACATTTTCTATAACCATTCCCGCCTGCTGGAACGCTCAGCCCGCGTCAGTCAGGAGTTGGGTGGTGGATCGCTGACCGCTCTGCCGATCATTGAAACCCAGGCCGGCGACGTTTCGGCTTACATTCCCACCAACGTTATTTCAATTACAGACGGTCAGGTTTATCTGGAACCGAGTTCATTCTTCTCCGGTATCCGTCCGGCCATCAACGTTGGTTTGTCCGTTTCCCGCGTCGGCGGCGCCGCCCAGGTGAAGGCGATGAAACAGGTTGCCGGCACGCTGAAACTTGATTTGGCCCAGTTCCGTGAACTGGCGGCATTTGCTCAATTCGGATCAGACCTCGATAAATCGACGCAAGCGCAGTTGGATCGCGGTGTCCGTCTGGTTGAGTTGCTCAAGCAGCCGCAATATCAGCCCATGTCTCTGGGGCAGGAGATTGTTGTCCTGTTTGCAGGAACGAGGGGTTTCATTGATAAAGTTGATGTTGATAAAGTTCAGGTCTATGAAAAGCAGCTGCTGAGTTTTATTGAAAGCAAATATTCTGACATTTTGAAGGAAATTGAAGATAAAAAGATCATTTCTCCTGAGTTGGAAAAGAAGATGAAGGACGCTCTGACTGCATTCGACTCCGTGTTTGTGTCAGAATAGATTAGTAAACTAAAAATAAACAGTTGAGGAGAATTTTCAGTGGCCTCGCTTAAAGACATAAAAAGAAAAGTTGGCGCCGTTCAAAAGACGAAGCAAATTACACGCGCCATGAACATGGTTGCCGCGTCTAAATTTAAATCGGCGCAGGTGAAGATGGAAAATTTCCGGCCCTATGCCGGAAAATTCATGGATGTTCTCAGCAGTGTTGCTTTGCGTGTGGATAGTTCATCTCATCCATTGCTGGCGGTTCGTGATCCCAAGAAAATCAGAGTCATTTGCATGACGTCCGACCGCGGGCTTTGCGGTGGATTCAATACCAACCTGATTAAGGCAACTGAAAGATTTTTACGGGACAAAGGAAAAGAAGGCAAAGACGTTTCTCTGGTGAGCGTAGGACGTAAAGGAAGAGATTTTTTCAGAAAAAAAGCAAATATTATTGCACAAAAGGTTGATCTCTTAAGTAAATTCGACATGACGCTGGCGGTATCCATTGCGGACGAAGTCATTACGCCTTTTATCAAGGAAGAATATGACGAACTGTATTTAATTTATAACCAGTTTGTCAATGTCTCCGTCCAGAAGCCGACAGTTGTCCGGTTATTCCCCTTGCCGTCGATTGGACAGGATGCCGAGATGGATGCCGATAAGCGACTTGATTATACTTATGAACCATCGGATGAAGTGTTGCTGCATAAATTACTGCCGATGTATGTTCATGTTCTGGTTTACCGGGCTCTGCTCGAAACATCGGCCGGCGAAAATGGCGCGCGGATGGCCTCCATGGATAACGCAACCAGTAACTGCGAAGAACTGATCAGCACGCTGACACTGAAAATGAATAAAGCAAGACAAGCGGCCATTACGGCAGAGTTGATGGATATTGTCGGCGGCACCGAAGCGCTGTCGAAAGGTTAATTTTTCTGCGGCAATCTGCCGCATGTAAAATATATTAATGCGACTATTTGTAAGGAGATAGTTATGAATATCGGAAAGATTGTTCAGGTTATTGGACCCGTTGTTGACGTGGCTTTTGAAGAGGGGAAACTTCCCAGCATTTTAAACGCTATTTTAATTACCAACCCGGCGATCAACGACAATGAAGATAACCTGGTTGTCGAAGTAGCGCAGCATTTGGGCGACAATGTTGTCCGCTGTATCGCCATGGATGTTACCGATGGTTTGGTTCGCGGCATGAAATGCAAAGATACGGGAGCGCCGATTACGGTGCCTGTCGGCAAATCCTGCCTTGGCAGAATTCAGAACGTTGTCGGTCGTCCTGTGGATGGTCTGGGACCCATTAATGCTGAAACGCACATGCCGATTCACCGTCTATCTCCAACATTCATGGAGCAGGATACATCCGTTCACGTTCTGGAAACAGGCGTAAAAGTTATTGATCTTCTGGTCCCCTTCCCCCGTGGCGGCAAAATGGGCATGTTCGGTGGAGCAGGCGTCGGCAAGACCGTCGTTA
>DFZJ01000001.1 GCA_002382045.1 Syntrophaceae bacterium UBA4059 | reverse complement strand
GGGCTGGAAGCCCGTCTGCCCGCGCCGCCGTTTCTGATGGTGGACCGTATTACAAGGATCGAAAGTGCCGGCAACACCGGAAAAATCATCGCCGAGCAGGATGTCCGTCTGGATGCGTGGTATTTTCAATGCCATTTTTTGGGTGATCCGGTGCAGCCGGGTTGCCTGGGCGTGGATGCGATCTGGCAGCTTTTAGGTTTCTTCTGTGTCTGGCGCGGATCGCTGGGAACGGGCAGAGCCTTGGGATGCGGTGAAGTGGTTTTCAACGGTCAGATCCGGCCGTTCAATAAATGTATCCGGTTTGAAATTGATGTCCGGCGTTATTCTCAACTCAAAGAATCCGGAGCATCCATGGTGATAGGTGACGGGCGGATTTTTGTGGATGATGAACAGATTGCCACCGTCGGACAGGCCAGAACCGGCATTTTCAAGGATATCCGGTATCCCGATTATCCGAACCGGTCGAAAAATTCTACCGGCGGGATTATGCAAAGGTAAAGAACAGGTTTTGAACATCATTAAGAAATCGGCTGTTTATTTTGCCTGTAAGCCATATTGCAAAGCCGCCATTGAGGATCGCGCTGATCTGTCGGCCATCCGGGAAAAACCGACGCCGTCGATGATTATCGGCCTCATCCTGGTTGCCTTCAGCTATGCCATCGGCATGCCGACGGTTCTTGCGCTGGGCGTCTATGCGGCTTCGATCAGAAGACCGCTGCTGGGTGTTATCGGCGGGGCCGTGATTTATGCCCTTTCCACTATTCTCTTTTTCATCGGCATCAAAATGGCGGGAAAAAAATATTTCCAGGTGTTGTGCCGCTGGGTGGTTCGGGTTGCACTTACAAAAATTCTCGGCGATGATGTCGGGGAACTTATCAGGGCTGCTTCGGACAAAAAAATGTAGGGTTTGAAGAGTTTTTAGCACTAAATCAAAATATTGAGGTATTTCATGAGCACAGTAGAAGAAATCATTGGTGAACTGAAAGTTAAAATCATTGCAACACTGGGATTGCTGGATGTGACCCCTGCAGATATTAAGGATGATGATCAGTTGGTCGGCGGTGATACGGGCATTGATTCCATCGATGTGCTGGAACTGGTCATGATGATTGAAAAGGATTATGGCGTTAAAATTGAGAGCAAGGAACTGGGCGCCAAGGTATTTGCCTCGGTTCGCGCTCTGGCAACTTTCATTCTGCAGGCCAAGACGTCCAAGTAGGGAACAGTCGCGACCACCCGTTTGGGTGGCAAGGCCGTTCCCTACTGATAACACTATCCCTTCACGACTGCCATGAGAATGATGTTTTCATGAAAAAAGTATTGCTGATCTCCGCCAATATAATGAAGAAGCCCTATCCGGTTTATCCGCTGGGGCTTGATTATGTGGCGGGCGCACTCCGTGCCCACTATGAAACTGAAATCCTGGACATGAATGATTTTGCCTCCCTGGAAACGCTGGGGGAACAAATCCGTGGATATGCGCCGGATTATATCGGCCTTTCCATCCGCAATATTGACAATACAGACACGATCAACAGCCGGGGTTTTCTGTCCGATTATCAGGATCTGGTCGCCGTGATCCGGCAGAATTCGCCAGCCATACTCATTCTGGGTGGGAGCGGTTACACGATTTTTCCTGTGGAGTTTGTCCGCGCACTGGATGCGGATTACGGTATCGCCGGAGAAGGAGAGAGGTTGCCTGCTCTCCTTCACGGGCTGGAAAATAAGACCGATGTCACAGCCCTTCCGGGTATCGTTACAAAACTTTCACAAACGGTTCCTTACCAGGTCTGGGATGGCGATATGCATCGGGCGTTTGAACCGGATGCCGCGCATGTCAAATATTACCGGTCCTACGGAGGCATGCTTAATTTACAAACCAAAAGAGGCTGTCCGTTTCGATGCAGCTACTGCACTTACCCTCACATTGAAGGCCGCCAAATGCGGTTTTTCGCTCCTGAAGAAATGGCAAAACAGGCCCGCGGGTTACAGCAAGCCGGCGCTCAATACATTTTCTTGACCGATTCCGCTTTTAACGCCAGCTACGAGCATAGCCTGCAAGTGGCCGGGGCTTTTAAGGAAGCGGGGATTTCCATCCCCTGGGGAGGTTTTTTTGCTCCCACGGTTCCTCCGGATGATTATTACAAAAAGCTGGCTGCGGCAGGACTCACGCATGTGGAATTCGGCACGGAGTCGATGTGTGACACCATGCTGACGAACCTGCAAAAACCTTTTGCTTCCGCCGATGTTTTCCAGGCTCATCAAAGCGCCCTGGCGGCTGGTTTGCATACCGCCCATTATTTCCTGCTGGGCGGGCCCGGTGAAAACGAAGACACGCTGCAGGACACCTTAAACGGCGTTGATCAACTGGAACGCGCTGTATTTTTCTTTTTTTGCGGCATCCGCATTTACCCGCATACGGCTTTGTACGATACGGCGCTCCGCGAAGGCCAGATCAGCGCCTCGCAGAATCTTATTGAACCGGTTTTCTACCGGTCTCCTTTTATCTCCGACATCGAAATTCTGAAAAAAGTGGAGGCGCATGCCAATGGCCGGCAAAACTGGCTTATCGGCGCGGGTGAAAGCAAAGCGACCCGTATTTTACCGAGGCTCTATGGACGGGGACATACAGGGCCATTGTGGGAGTATCTCATCTCATGAAAAAAAAACTGCAGAACATGAGCCGGGCGGAGTCTACCGGTATCATTTTGCTGATGGCCGCCTTTGCGGCTTTTTTTATCTATCCACTGCTTTCGGTTGCCATGGCGCTTTTTTATGTCGTTATGTGCGTAAGTGCCTGTTTTTTCCCGGGGACAAACTTTCTGGGGCAGGTCATCAGCCGGGGTGATACGGGGAAAAATGATGTAGCCCTTACTTTTGACGACGGGCCTTCTGAATTTACAACGCTCAGGATTCTCGATTTGCTTGACCGGCATGATGTCAAGGCGACGTTTTTTGTGACAGGCGTCAATGCCGCACGATTTCCGGATATCATCTCTGAAATTATCCGTCGGGGGCACAGCATCGGCAATCATTCCTATAGCCATGATCCCTTTGTGATGATGAAGAGTTATCGTACGCTTTTTCGTGAAGTTGATGAGGCCAGACGTGTGTTGCAAAAAATGGGGATTGATGCGCTGGCTTTTCGTCCGCCGGTCGGCATTATCAATCCTAAACTTCCCTCTATTCTCAAGCGGTTGGAATTGTTTTGCGTAACCTTCAGCTGCCGGGCGCGAGACGCGGGTAACAGGCGCGTTAAAAATATGGCCGTGCGGATTCTGAAAAAAGTCAAGGGTGATGATATCATTCTTCTGCATGACAAGCCACCGCGAAGGGGTGAAGATGATGATGTTTTATGGCTTGAATTTGAAAAAATTCTGAAAGGCATTGTGGACAGGGGATTGCGTATCGTGCCGCTGTCCGAACTGATCGGAAAGAAACTGATGAATCTGGATGAATCTGGAGTTGCAAAAATAAACGGTTTTTCTTTGAAATAATTAATTAATGGTGGGTGGGAGAAAAAAATTTTGATTGAAAAATTAAATAATGATATAGGGTTGAGCCCTTGACGCATGAGACGTATAAATGAAGCTTTCGGGGTGGGATGTTTTGACAAATCGATGGAAATTGCTAAATGAAGTTCAGCGGATAACGTCCAATACGCTGGATGCCCGTGTTGATGTGCCCGGGGATTCCATCTGGTTTACCGGGCATTTCCCGGGTGAGCCGATCTTGCCGGGTATCGCTTTGCTGCATACCGTTTATGAAGCTATTTTGAGCAAGGCAGGGGATCAGGGAAAATCCATCAAAATTTCTTCTCTGAAAAGAATAAGATTCACAGGTCCTGTCCGGCCGGGAGAAACGCTGCTTCTGAATCTGACCCAAGAAGATGGGCCAGAAGAAATATTGTGTAATTTTAAAGTGTTTGTTAAGGAAACTATCGTTTGCAGCGGTCTTATGACCGTGACAAAAAGATAAGAAACAAAAAAGTTTAAAAGGAGGGTGGGAATGCCTGAAAGCAAGGACAAAATGGGCATTGTGCGGCATGTAGCCGAAATCATTATCGACGAGCTTAAGCTGGAAGACATCACGCCGGATACCTTTAATCCGGAGATGGATCTGGTGGATGAACTGGGTATCGACAGCATGGATTTGGCAACCATCGCGCTGGTTTTGCAGGATGAATACAAGATTGTTATTGATGAAGATGATTATCCCAAGTTAAAAACGGTGCGTCTTATTTGTGAATACATAGAAGAGAAGCTTGCCGCGAAGCACTAAGGGTAAAAATCAGACATTTCTATGATGACAAACAATAAAACATTCGATCCATCAGAGAAACCGAGATTTTCCGATCTGCTGGCCAGTCCGGATGTCCGGGCGCGCTGGGAGAAAGTGCGAAAGTATTTTTTTCTGCGGGAATCAACCTACGACATGAGCAACCGTTGCAATATCCGTTGTGACGGCTGCTATTATTTTGAGGGTGACAAGCAGTTTGCCGTGGAGAATCTGTCACCCGAAGACTGGCGTGCGCTGATGCAGGCGGAAAAGGCGCGCGGCATTACGTATGTTGTTCTGGCGGGTGCGGAGCCGTCGCTGGCGCCGGAGTTGCTGGAGGTCTGCTATTCCGAAATGCCGCTGGGGAGCATCGCCACCAACGGTTTTAAGAAAATACCGGAATCGGTCGGGTATAAAATTCATATCTCCGTCTGGGGAAATGATGAAACCAGTTTCCAAACAAGGAAAGCTAAAAATCTTTTAAAAAAACAGATTGAAAATTACAAAGATGATCCCCGGGCAGTCTTTGTCTATACGTTTACGCGGGATAATATTGATGAAGTAAATGAAGTGGCGGCCGATCTTACCGCGCATGGCTGCAAACTGACGTTTAATATGTTTTCCTCTCCCGTAGGTTATGCGGGGCCGCTGCGACATGATAGCGAATCGTTGCTCCGGGCTCGTCAAGCGATGATCACGCTTTTGAATCAGTATCCGGAGCAGGTTCTTTTTTCGGCCTATAACGCCGTTGCGCATACCGGCGAAAAAGGACTGCATGATCTGTTTGGCTGTTCCTACCCCCGCTGTAATGCCTCACAGGATATCGGTTTGGGGCGCTCCTTCCGCCAGTACCGGACGGACTTAAACTGGGATCGGTCCGTTGCCTGCTGTGTGCCGGATACGGATTGTGATGACTGCCGTCATTATGCAGCCGGCTCCGCGGTGGTGACGGCGCGCCTGTATCGTCACGTGAACTCGCATGCCGCCTTTCAATCCTGGTTGGATTATGTCGATACTTATCTGGCGGTTTGGGTGATGGGGTACGAAAAAGGAAAAAATCTTTGTACGGAGATCATCAGTCCGCCGGGGGCGGCCGTGAGTAAGGCTTGATGGTGCAAAGCAGTCTGGAAATGCACGGAAGGACCATGATAAATGAAAACCATTAGCGCGCTTTTGGATTCTGACTGGCGGGATCGTTATCGACGGATTGCCAGTCTTAACATTCGCAGCTCTATCTATGATTTGACCAACCGCTGTAATTTGCGTTGCAAGGGATGCTTCTTTTTTTCTTCCGGTGAACATCACGTGACGGAAGAGATGGATATTAAAAAATGGGAAGGGTTCATCGACCGCGAAAAAGCCCGCGGCGTGAATCTGGCGATTCTGATCGGCGGCGAACCGACGCTGTGCATGGACAGGCTTGAGGCTTTCTATCAGCGGCTGCCCACTTACTGCGCGACCAATGGCCTGATTAAAGTGCCCCGGGATAAATTTCCGGACATGATGGTGGGCATTTCTCTGTGGGGCGGGGGTGAAGACGAAAAGGTCCTGAGGGGGAAAGATACCTTTGCCGTGTCCAGCAAAAATTATGAAGGTGACCCTTATACCTATTATCTATATACCGTCACCCCTAAGCAGGTGGGAAAAATCGAACCGGTCATAAAACGCATTGTCGATGTCGGGTTGAAAGTGCATCTGCAGCTTCTTTCCAACGATGAAAGCGTGGATGGATTTTCCTGGCGGCAGGGCGAACTTGCGGACCTGCGCGCTGAGATGGACGAGATGTTAGATCATTATCCGCAAACCATCATTTCCAGTAAGTATTATCATGAAGTGATTACCACCGGGATGATGTTAGGACGGCGTTTCGGCTGGCGCGAATGTCCGTCCGTCACGGAATCCCTGGATAACCGGCAGCCGCCCGTGCGCCGGCTGATTCATTTTTACCGCTGGGCTGCCGATTTGCAGACGGTTCATCGCTGCTGCACGTCCGCCACACGGGATTGCGCCACCTGCAAAGACGGCGCGGCGCACATGAGCTGGGTGATGGTCAACAAGCGTGAGCACATGAATACAACCCGGGATATGCAGAACTGGATTGAAGTTTATGAAATGTTCGCTAAACTCTACCGGTTAATCCCGTGGTAAACAAGGTTCAGCGGTTCAGGATTCAACGGTTCAATGTTCAGCGGTTCATGCCCCTGCGGGTGACACAGCCGCGGTTCACCACCTGATAACCTGAAGGTCACGCGAGGTGGCAGGCGGCGGTTCATCAGCATTGCCCTTCACGGGCGACTTTGTCGCCATGGCCCTTTTGTCATTCCGTGCAAGCGAAGCGCGACCCGGAATCCAGTATTATTATTGATTTCTGGATGCCGGCTTCCGTCGGCATCCAGACTTTTCTTTTGTTGAGGTTTATCGCCGAAATTCCTCTTATCTTTTTTAATGGGTGACTCCAGTATTTACACTGACTCTCCGCCTATTATTTTCGCAAGATATCCTCTACTAATTCCCGACTTTGACAGTTAAAAAAATAATATTCAGTAAAAATGGCGAGTTACAGACGCAGATCAAGTTTGTGCCACTACATTTTCATTTTTTATAAGACGAAGTATCTTGGGAGGCGGTTTAAGGCCGACAGCTGAAAGCAGTTTATGAGCGTTTCCGCAAATATCCGTGCGCACCCACATCGTGGTGGAATGCACCTGAACAGGAACGGCTCGTACTTCCTGCAGTTCCTTCATAGCCTCAACCACGGTAAGCGGACGCGGATCAATTGTGTCTTCATCGATTGCAGGACTATCCAGAATCAGCTTCTTATTCCGCAGCGCCTGAATAAAAAAGGGTCCCCTTTTTTCCCTAAACAAAAGTCGGTGTCCTCTTGCAGAACCGTGAGATGAAGATTATCTTATGGATAAAGAATAAAATCAGCGCCGGAACAAATTAATATTCAGGCATGATTATTCCGATAATAAAGATAAGCAGACGAAAGGAGGAAACAAATCATGCTGGTGACCCCGCACAAAATGCACGATGCTCCCCCCACTTCGTTTCACATCATCATTATGCTATCGGCCTGGGGATTTGCGCTGGTGGTTGTTTCCTTCCTGTTCCTCTGGCTCGGTCATCTTCTGGATGAACTGCTGGGAACCAAACCAATATTCATGCTGGGTTTGTTTCTTCTGGGTATTGTCGGCTGCTTTATTGAGCTATTTGAAGAAGCCTGGCAAGTCCTGAAGGAAAAATGAGCAGCAGAAGCACAAAAACGGCAACACCCGCCAGTCCCTGAATCGATATCACCTCAAGAAATTCCCCTCCGGGGAAAAAGTGTGGAATTTGACCCGATATTTTGTTACACGCGTTTATCGCGGCTCCTGCTTTTCGGATTTATATTCGCTTATTGCGATGACACTTTTACCCGGATCTGCGCACCCTTTTCAATTGCTGAAATCAATTTTGGATCGATTGCAAAAAGCAATGCCTGAAATAATAAAATTTTGAGAGGCTCAGATGAAGCTATTCAAAAAAGTACTGTTCCTTTCCATGGTTATGGTCTTATGTTTACGGGTTGTGGTCATGGCGGCTCAAAAAGAACAACGGCATGATGTGATTGTGGTCGGAGCGGGCATCACCGGACTTTCAGCAGCCTGGGAGTTATCGCAAAAAAACTTTGACATTGCCGTTATTGAGATGTCCCCCACCTATGGCGGGACCGGATTGATGAGCGAAGGCGCCCTCTGTATTGTCGGCACGCCCGAACAGGAACAGGCCGGCGAGCCGGATAACCCCCGCATGGCCTATGCGGATTTCATGAAGGCCGGCCATGAAATGGCGCAGGCTGCCGGCGCCCGCCTGACAAACATGCACTATCAGTTGAATTATCCGACCGGTTTGAAACGTCCATCCGACCCGTCCGGCAATCGCGGTTTGAATGCCTACTGCGATATGTCCATCTGGGTCAATAAAACGGGAAAACGTTTCATGAAATCAACAATCCGCAGAGCCTTGATTTCGTCAAGTCGGCGGCAACCATCCGTGAGCTGGCCCAGGCTGCGGGACTTCCTCCCGAGACACTGGAGGAGACCGTGCGCCGCTGGAACGAGATGGTGACGGCAGGCCGCGATACGGATTTCGGGCGCATCGGCACGTCACGATCCACCTGGGCGCATCCTCCCAGAATTGAAAAAACGCCGCCGTAATGCCCGGATCATCCGGCCATCGGTCGTGAGAAGCATCAGAGGAACAAATAGATTACTCTATATATTCCACCGGAAGGAATTCCGTGAAGCCAAAAATCATCATTTTAACTGTGGCGCTTTTAATTTTTTCTTCAACATTTGCCCCTTTTCATACATTCTCCTTTTTACCGGCGCCTGTCTTATGGTATAGCTGACCTCTACCGCTCATGGAAGGGAAAGCCCTCTGCAATGGATTCACTGAAACTCGGCGGGAAGCCGAAAAAAAAGAGGATTGAAAGCACGCCGGAATATATGCGGAAGCTCTTCATCATGCCCGACTCGTCGGACAGGTTTGTGGAGTTCGGCGTTCATCTGATCGATCTGATTCACGATTTTTTTAAAGAGCGAGGCGGTATCCATTCTTCCATCTCCATGGAGGATCTGGCAAAGATTTTCAACAACACCGAAATACCGGATCATCCTCATCTCATTCTGGATGTTTTAAACGAGATCAAACACAATGTCGTCAAGCATTCGGTAAAAGTGGCCAACCCCTATTATATCGGCCACATGACCAGCGCCGTTCCCTATTTCATGATCCTGCTGGAAATGATTGCCGTAAGCCTCAACCAGAACCAGGTGAAGATTGAAAGCGCCAAGGCCTCATCTTTTTTAGAAAGGGAGTTTTTGTGCTGGATTCACCGGCTTATCTATAACAGCCCGCCCGATTTTTATCAGAAGAATATTCAGAACCCGAAAATTGCCCTGGGCAATGTCACCTCGGACGGAACAGTCGCCAATCTGACCGCCCTGACGCTGGCTATGGCCAAGGCGTTTCCGCACGATGACAGGGGCTTTAAGGGAATCCGGACGGAAGGGTTGGCCAGAGCACTTGATCACTATGGTTACAGGCAGGCACTCTTCCTTGTTTCCGCGCGCGGCCATTATTCCATCAGCAAGGCAGGCGCCATCCTCGGCATCGGCGATCAAGGGGTCATCCGTATTCCCGTCCAGCCCTGCATCAATAAAATAGACATCCATAAACTTCAATCCATTGTGAACAAGATCCGGAAAGAAGACAAGGCGACCGGGAAACCGACAAAATTTGTTGCCGTCATCGGTATTGCCGGAACAACCGAGACAGGCAACATTGACGACCTTGATTCCCTGTCCCGAATCGCCCATACGCTGGGCGCCCACTTCCATGTGGACGCGGCATGGGGTGGCGGGGCGCTGCTGATGGATGGCGCGCGGGAGATGATGCGGGGCATCGAGAAGGCCGACTCCGTGACCATGGACTGCCATAAGCTCCTTTTCGTCCCCAACAGCCTGGGAATCTGCGTATTCAGGAATGTTGATGATTCCAGATACCTCTACCACACATCCAACTACATCATCCGCAAAGGTTCCGTTGACCAGGGCCGGTTCACCATTGAAGGGTCACGGCCATTTGCCTGCCTCAAACCCTGGGCATCCATCAAGATTTTCGGTAAAACCGGCTACAAGCTCCTGTTTGACCATGCGCGCGATCTGCAGAATACCTTCGTCAAATTCATCGAACGGGACCCGCTTTTCGAACTGATGAATGTGCCTGAGCTCTTTATCATCAATTACCGGTTCATTCCCGAGGAACTGAGATCCGAACTCGACTCGCTGATGAAAAATCCCCAAAAGAATTCGGCGCGTATCACCGTCGTCAACACGCTGATCAACAACCTCAACATTGATCTGCACAAGACCATCCGTGATCATGACATGTCTTTCGTATCCCGCACCCAGATTGAGTCAACCCGATACACCCCCAGAAAAATCGTCGTGCTCCGGGCCATCACCATCAACCCCAACACGGAACGGGGCATGCTGAGAAAGATCCTGGGCGAACACAGAAACATGGGCGTCAAGTTATGGCGGGACATGAAGAAGGGCTGTCTTGACGCCAAAGGACGTCTCAAAACGGCAATCATTTAAAGAAAAACAGGCAGGCGGACGTGCGTTCTTCTTTTTTATCCAGCGCCGTTGAATGTGGCAAGCATGGCTTTTACCCTGGCTAAATAATCATCGCGGTTCTCCGTGCCCATGGCCATAATCTCGCCCGGACAAATCGCGCTTTTGTCTTTTCTGAGAATATGGGCGACGACTTCATCTGCGCTTATCCTGACGCCGTTTTCTTCCAGAAATTGTTTTGCCGGTTGTGAAACCAGAGGCGTGATGACCGCCTCAATGATTCCTGAATAGACCATCAGCCTGGCCGCGGCAAGCCCCACCACTTTATCGAACAAAGTAAATTTACCTCTGCTGTCGCGGAATTTTTCCAGGCAATCCCACAGGGGCGCAAGCCCCGCTCCGTTTGCGGTGTAAATGATTTTATCCCCGTCCATCAAGACCAGAGCGTATTTTGTAAATTCCGAATGTGTCATCAGACCCTATTCACCTGCGACAGTGGTGGGTGGATTTGACAAAGTCATCATCCATGATCTTCAATATCAAAAAGCTTCTTCAACGGCACGATTCCCAGGTTGATCAGAGACGCCCATAGAAGATTGGACAGCAGCAGTACAAGGACCAGCCTTGCGATGAAATCGGCGGACAGGCGCGCAAGATAATAGTCAGACCCGATCAACCAAGACAACTCACAGGCATAAGCCATCAGAACGGAAGGAATTATTTTTCCATTCTTCTGGTAAAAGACGCCAGTCAGTAATCCGAAAAGCGCGTTGCCGAGGATAAGATAAGGGTTGCCGAGAACAATGGCGGAATAAAGGGACCCGGATATCCCGGCAACAATCCCTGCCCTGGCGCCAAACACCATTGCCGCCAGGATGACCGCTGCCGGGAAAAAGTGCAGTTTCCAGCTTTGCGCGAAATGAATGTTGATCAGACTCAGCAGGAAGGGCAGCACGATGAGCAGTGCTGCCATCTGCGCTATCCGGGGAAACGATGTTATCGTGCTGGTTGTGGTCGAAGATGGTTCTTTCATTTTTACACCCAACTCCTTTCAGTTTTTTATTATCATGATCAGTTATCTCAATAAACTACTTCGTCTCGGCCAGTTTTCTCTGTAACTGGCGAAGTGTTATTCCCAGAATCCGTGCGGTTTCGCGGCGGTTGCCGCCCGTGGAATTCAAAACAAACTGCACATGCGCCGCGTCATTTTCCTTGAGCGTGCACAGGCTGCGGCTGGACGCGGAAACCGGCGCGTTTTGCGCCCCGTTTCCGCCCAGCAGAACAGGTGTGATGACCGGGCCGCCGGCCAGCAAAACGGCATTTTCCACAATCTGCGACAGTTCGCGGATGTTTCCGGGATAATCTTTGTGCGTAAGCAACTGCATGGCCTCGGGGCTGAATCCGGAAACATCTTTTTTGTGGCGCAGACAGGCTTTTTGCAGAAAGCCTGCGGCCAAAAGCGGGATATCGTTTCTTCTTTCGCGCAAAGGCGGCAGGCAGATATAGGCCGATCTCAAACGGTACAAGAGATCAATACGGAATTTGCCTTCCTGACACGCACGATCCAACTCGGTATTGGTTGCCGAAACAAGGCGGACATCCACGCGCACGGGACTTTGCGCGCCCAGTGGGGTAAAGGTCTTGTCCTCCAGAACGCGCAACAGTTTGGATTGCAGTCCGATGGGCAGCTCGCCTATTTCATCCAGGAACAGCGTACCGCCGTCGGCCTGTTCAAAAAATCCCGCATGGCTTCCTTCCGCACCGGTAAACGCGCCTTTGGCGTGGCCGAAAAACTGGCTTTCAAACATGGTCGCCGGAATGGCGGAAACATTGACTGCCACAAAAGGACCGGCGGGCGAGGGCCCCGCCCGGTGAATGCCGCGCGCCATCAATTCCTTGCCGGTGCCCGACTCGCCCGTAATCAGAATCGGGTTGCCGCTTCTGGCCATCACCTGGGCGTACGAAATCAAAGCCTTCATCTGCGTGCTCTGTGTAAGCGTGTCGGCAAACGACGGCGGAACATCAGCCGCTTCACAACTGGCGTTGATGGATAAACCGGCCAGCAGACCCTTCCTTTCGTAGGCCCTTTCGATCGACAAAAAAAGCAGTTCGTTATCCACGGGTTTGACCAGATAATCGTATGCGCCCTGGCGCATTGCCTTGACCGTTGTCGGGATATCATCCACAGCGGTCAGGATGATAAACTCCGTCTGCTGACAGAAAGGCTTGGTGGACTCCAGCACCTGCATACCGTCCACTTCCGGCATGAGCAAGTCCAGAAGAACAATGTCAAAATTATCCCGGCGGATTTTTTTGATCGCTTCCCTGCCGTTATCACAGATATCGACGTTCTTCAGTCCATGCCATTTCAGTATTCTTTTGACCGAAGAGAGGGACACCTCTTCGTCATCAACAATCAATATTTTCATAACTGCTGTCTCCCCAAATCGTGGATGATTTTTTGAAGCTTGTCAATATGAAACGGCTTATGCAGCGTGTATTCAGGCAGCGTCTTTTGCTGAGCCGGGGGCTTGAGCGCCTTGCGGTCGGCCGAGTATAAAATCACCGGCAGCAGGGGATATTTCGTCTTGATTTTTTCCATGAGTTCCCATCCGTTAAAACCCTTTAATCGGACCTCAGATGCGATGATATCCACTTCCGGATTTTGTGCGAGGAAGTTGAGAATATCCTCGGGTTTGTCGCAGGCTTCCGAACGCCAGATTACCGCGTCCACAAAGTTGGCTTTGAGTTCCTTGAGATACTTCACATTATGATCGATGCATAACAGGGCGGGACACAGGCTGAGATTCATCTCGCTGTTCACCGGCAGATAAATGGAAAACCGGCTGCCTTTGCCGGGGCGCGAGAGAACACTGATAAAGCCGTGATGCTCCTTGACCAGTCCGTAAGAAATGGAGAGGCCCAGGCCCGTGCCGTCCAGCTCCCTGCGGGTGGTAAAGAAAGGATCGAAGATATGCTCCAGGTTTTTGCGTTCGATCCCCTTCCCGTTGTCTTCGATATCCACGACCACCGCTTTTAATCGTTCGATATAACGGCAGCGGATGGTGATGGAGCCTTTTTGTCCCGGTTCGATTGCCTGATGGGCGTTAATCAGCAGGTTGGCAATCACTTGCTCGATCTTTTGGAAATGGCCGGAAAGGAGGGGAACTTCTTCGGAAATTTCCTGATCGATTTTGGATACGGTTCTTCTGACCTGCGCCCCCACGATGACGAGCGCGCCCGCAATCACGTCAGGCACGGCAACCATCTTTTTCTGAGCGGTCTCGTCGGAGCGGGAAAACTCCTTCAAGCTGGTAACAACCCGGCTGATCCGGTTGGCGCCGATCTTAAACGCCTCGATGATCTCCCGCATGTTGCTGCATACTTCCTCATAAGACAGGCCGCGTTTTTCCCAATCGGGATGGTGAACACTTGAGCGGGAGAGAATCGTTTCCACCGTATTCCAGATTGCTTCCAGAATCGGAACATTGTAGGCAATAAAGCTGACGGGATTATTGATTTCATGTGCGACGCCGGCCACCACCTCACCCAGCGCCGTCAGCTTATGCGTTTGAATCATCTGCTGGAGCCGTAATTCTCCTTCCTGACGGATTCTTTTATCCTCAGTCACATCCTGCCAGGCGCCGACAATATAACTGGTTGAACCTGACGGATGCTGGACGATCCGCCAGTAATCCGAAAACCAGCGGTAGGAATCATCCATCACCCGAAACCGGTAGCTATAGCGGTGCGTCCCTTTTTCCCGCCCGGCTTGCAGATCGGCGACAATGCGCGCCTGATCATCCGGATGGATATGATCCCTCCAGAAATTTTCTTCTTCGATAAAGCACTGCGGCGGATAGCCGGTAATCTCTTCGATGGTGTTACTGACAAACGTGATGGCGAAATCGCCCTCAGCCTTTCGCGTATAGGAAATAATGGGCAGAGATTCCAGAAGCAGGGAAAGATGATCGGTGGTTTGTTTGAGGGCCTTCTGCGTCTTGTGGCGCTCCATCAGTTCGGTCAGGAGCGCCTCATTGGCCCGGGCCAGTTCCACCGTTCTTTCCCGGACGCGCTCTTCCAGCTCTTCGTGCGCCTTCAGCAACGCTTCCTTCGCTTTCTTGCGCCGGGTAATATCTTCCAATGTTTCAATGGCGCCGATCAGTTCACCGATTTCATTGCGAATAATCGCCGCCGTAAATCGCAGCCACTTGCCCTGATTGCCCAGCTCGGGGAAAAAATCGATGGCTTCGTAAGCTTCATCCAGCAGTTTCGAGCGGGTATATTTACCAGTGTACCATTTGGAAATTTTTTCCTGCTCGCGGCTGACCAGCAAATCCGCCATGCAGGGGCGCTTCTTACTGTAAAACGCCCGCCATTGCTGGGAAGTTCCGATAGCGTCTTTCGCTTTTATTTTCGTGAGTTCTTCGAGGGCTTTATTCCAGTATAGAATCCGGTGGTCTTTGCCGATCACAAACGCGGGAATGGGCGAGCGGCTGACGACGCTCGAAAGCCGTTGCTCGCTTTCCCTGATCTCTTTTTCCGCGCGCTGGCGTTTGATTTCCGATTGTTTAAGCTCTTTAAGCTGGCGGCGCAGCCGTTGAATTTCGTAAGCCGGATCATCATCCGATTGCTGCCTGTTCTTCATGATTCCACCCTTGACCTGAAGTTGAGAGCTGCCATGAATCTAATGGCTTTCCAAACCGAGTAAGACCGCGATGAAGAATTGATCTGAA
>DFZJ01000066.1 GCA_002382045.1 Syntrophaceae bacterium UBA4059 | reverse complement strand
AACATCGGCGGCAAACCGCTGACCTTTGACGGCATCGTCGGCGCTCAGTCTTTCCGGCTGTTTCATCTGGAATGCGCGGCCACGGGGCTTTCGGAAAAGGAAGCCTTGGCCGCTGGTTATACACCGGTCAGTAACATGACATGGGGCAGCGCCATGGCGCCCGCGCTGGGTCTGAGAAAAATCGGGCTGAAACTGATTGCCGACCAGTCATCAGGCAAACTGCTGGGCGCACAGGCCGTCGGTGTCGCCGGAGCGGTAGGAAGGATCAACGCCCTTTCCGTCGCGCTCTGGGCGGGAATGGATCTTGATCAGATAGGCTGGCTCGATCTGGCTTATGCCCCGCCGTTCAGCGCGGCCTGGGATGTTATTCATAATGCGGCTCAGACACTTAGCCGGTCAATTTAATTCAAGGACATTTTATAAATGATCTGGTGGTGGATATTTTTTGCAGTCGTTATCCTGGCCATGCTGGCTCTTGATCTTGGCCTGCTCAATCGTAAAACTCACGTCATAAAAATGAAGGAAGCCATGCTGTGGACCGCCTTCTGGGTAACGCTGGCCCTTTTGTTTTGCGCGGGTATTTACTTTTTTTACGGACACGGGAAGGCGATGGAGTTTTTAGCCGGTTACCTGATTGAATACTCTTTGAGTATCGATAATCTTTTTGTATTCATGCTGATTTTCCGTTTTTTTAAAGTACCGGTCGAATATGAACACAAAGCCCTGTTCTGGGGAATATTTCTGGCGCTGGTGACACGCGGAGTCTTTATCTTTGCGGGCGTCGCGCTGATCAATGCTTTCAGCTGGGTCATGTATATTTTCGGTGTTTTTCTGATCTTTACCGGCATCAAAATGGCGTTGAACAAGGAGACGGAAGTCCATCCCGATAAGAATATTGCCATAAAAATGCTGCGTTTTTTCATTCCGGTTACAAAAAGTTTTTCCGGCGCCAGGTTTTCTGTCGTCAAACGCGGTGTCCGGTTTGCCACGCCGATGCTGGCTGTCCTTCTGGCCCTGGAAACGACCGACATCCTCTTCGCGGTGGATTCAATTCCAGCCATCTTTGCCATCACCAAAGATCCTTTTATCATTTATACATCCAACGTCTTTGCAATTTTAGGCCTGCGGTCGCTCTTTTTCGCAATTTCCGGTTTGATGAGATTATTTCACCTTTTGCATTACGGTTTGGCCGCGATTTTGTGTTTTGTCGGCGTCAAGATGCTGATAGAAGATTTTTTCCATGTGCCGGTTGCAGCCTCTCTGATGGTGATCGCTTCCATTCTGGTCGTCTCAATCCTTTCATCCATTATTTGGCCGGATAAGGAAGAAGACGAAGTACCTCCGGTAACGATGAAGGAGTAACATCATGCTGAAAAGTGCGTTTCCCGCCGCTTCGCAAAACCAGTTGAGACAATGGGCGAGACTGACCGAAACTAAATTTCGCAGGGAAGACGGCTTGTTTTTAGCCGAGGGCGTTAAAATTGTTGAGGAACTGCTCAAAAGCGACTGGCCGGTAGATGCTGTTTTAGTGTTGCCTGAAAAATCTCAATACTGGGAAAAACTGACGGCGCCCTTGAAAGAGAAGATTCCTGTTTATCAATTAACGCGCCCGGAGTGGAAAAAGCTAAGTCAGGATAAGGAGCCGGAAGGGATTATCGCAATTGTAGAGAATCAAAAGGAAACCTCTTTTTCATCATTTATCAGGTCCGGCGCCGGGCACATTTTAATCCTTCATGAAATTAATAACCCGGGCAATCTGGGGGCCTTGATGCGCAGCGCGCACTGGTTCGGCTTTGGCGGAATTATTTTAGGCCGTCACTCAGTGGACTGGACGAATCCCAAGGTTATCCGTTCATCCATGGGCAGTGTCTTTCATTTAGTGGTCTTATCTGATGTGGATTTATCCGCCGCGCTTCCTGAAATCGTGAAAAACTATATTTTGCTGGGCAGCGACATCCACGCAGGCATTTTACCGCACCCCCTGACGAAAAAGGCGGCTCTGCTTCTGGGCAGTGAAAGTCACGGTCTTCCAGAAGATTTATTGAAGCAAACAGGCGAGCGCTGGCGCATTCCCGGGGGCAGTCAATCCGACTCGCTCAGCCTGCCGCAGGCGGCGGCTATCATGATGTATGAGATGACGAAATAGGGTTCAGGGGTTCAACGGTTCATGGGTTCATGGGTTAAATTATGGCATATATTCAGGTTATGACGACGACGGAAACGAAAGAACAGGCCGAGGCCATCGCCCGGCATCTTGTGGAGGAAAAACTGGCGGCCTGTGTGCAAATCACCGATACTATTGAAAGCACCTATTTCTGGAAGGGTAGGATTGAAGTCTCCCGGGAGTATTGTTGTCTCATCAAAACCCGCGAAGACCTTTTCACAAGGGTGGAAACCGCCATCAAAAAACTGCATTCTTACGAAACACCGGAGATCATTGCTGTTCCGATTGTCAAGGGCAGCGACGATTATTTTAAGTGGATGAATCAATCGCTGGCAGGCAAGATTTAAATTCTCATTGACTTATCAAAAGTGGTATAGGTTTTATAACACCTCATAAGCATTAGGAGGAAACATGAAACATACCCGTAAAGAAGATTTTATTCCGGCAAAAAATCGTGCGGTTTTAACAACTGGCGAAATCGTTAAAATGCTTCGCGAACTAAAAGGTTGGACTCAAGAAAACTTGGCAAAAAGTTGTGGAATAAATGACAAAAATATCAGCCTTCTGGAAAATAACCATGACATATAAATCAGACGTAATTGAAGATTTTGGAAATAGTATTTGTGCTGAAAACACGGACAACAATTACCCTCGTAAATTACTGCCTTTTTATTTCAATTCCGAAAGAAAGACAAAAATATACTGTGGCGACGCTTTGGATATTCTAAAACGGGTTCCTGATAAGTGTATCGATATGATTTTCGCCGATCCCCCTTATTTCGGCAACCAATCCGGCCTCGTTATCAAACGTACTGACGGACATGCGGATACATTTGACACACAGAAAGCTCAATGGGCGTATTCAAAACCTGTCGCAGAACAATTTCAATTCCATTACTCGTGGATTAAGGAAGCCCAACGTATTCTCAAAGATGGATCTACAATATGGATCAGTGGCACATACCACAGTATAGGCGCCGTCAACGTTGTTCTGCAAGATCTTGGCTTTAAAATACTTAATGACATTATTCTCCACAAGAAAAATGCCCCACCCAATTTTCTTGGTTCGTTATTACAACAAACCCAATAGCTTTTTCCGTGCATCGTCTTTTAAAATATAAATTTCACATTTATAAGAACTACAATTTTCACAAGGACAAATATTGTTTTTATAATTGGCATCACCGACTAGGATTAGATCAACTTTTTCCTTTTTTAACATGTGATAATGATATGAGTCACGACGCGTTGCAGCCGGCTGATCTACAAACATTTCAATAAGCTCATTATCAGGCAACACTTTAATTTCCATTTTTTTCATTTCTGAGAATAAAGATTTATCTATGTTATGATGTCCCCAATATGGTAATATTTTCGATATATCGATTGTGAGTATGCCATTATTCGGCGTTAGAAGTTTGTTGTACGTATCAATTTTAGTTGTCATGTTTTCTATGAGTATGTGTGAAAACGCTTTTGGATCGCTTATCGTATCGTCGAGACTGTCTATGACATCGGAAAAGAAAAAGGTCTGGACGCGACTATTTTTATTACCTATCCAGCCACCCATTTGGCCGTCAAGCAGAAGTTTAATAGCCATGCCTTTTAACGATAATATTTCTGTTTTTTGATAATCTTTTATTTTCTCGAGTCTTCTAATAGGATTTGAGTAAAATGTGTTTGCTTTAAACTTAAAAATATTTTTTAATTCTTCAATGGAATCTTCGTGGATTAAGAAAGTACAATCAGTAAATTTATTCCATATCTTCTCATAGCAATCTTGCGTTAAAGGTGTGATTGCCACCAAGGGCATTATGGATGATGACTCAAGGCCAATAATTTGATTATTCATTAAAATTAAGGAGTTCTGAAATAGTAATACCGAAAGCCTTGGCGATTTTTCCCATATTTAATAAGGAGATATTTCGCTGACCTCTCTCAACATCGCTAATGTACTGACGGCTTAGCCCACTTAGTGCTGCTAAATCTTCTTGGGTTATTCCTCCATGGGAACGGAGTTTTTTGACACGGACGGAAAATTTTTTTAATATGTCCATAATTTATGGATATCAAATTTTTGTTGTGGAAGTCCACCTACTATGAGTGTCATTGTTTAAATGCAAAGGAGATCAGATGTTTCTACTTACTGATCATCATGATCAAGTTGAGAAATTTGAGAGATTAGAAAGTTTAACTGAGTATATTGAAATTAGGCATGCCGAAGAAGGCGGATTTGATTGGATATCTAAAATCATTGATGATAAAGGAAATGATTATGGATGTGCTTGGAGTGTTAAAATTGAAATACTTGGCTAAAAAACATTTTATTCCTTAAGAAAATGGCTTATTTTGCTCTCTTCCAATCATGTATAATCAAACGCCCTTTTAATTTATTCCACAGAAAGAACCTTTATTTAAGGTTTTCTGAGGTGGAGAGAAATTTTGGCAATAAAGTCACTTGGGATAAGCCCTTTGACATGCATTTTAGAAAATTTATTGAACAGGCGAACCAGGCTGTTTTTTCAAATGGCAAAGGAAACAAATGTTTTAACTGTGACATTTTTGATGTGGAAGGACATTTTGATCTTGTATACATTGACACGCCTTACATATCGGGAAAAGGTATGGGTACTGATTATTTAGGATTTTATCATTTTCTTGAAGGCCTAGTGAATTATGATAATTGGCAACAAATGATTGATGTTAAAACAAAGCATAAGCGCCTAAAGGGAAATACAACAACCTGGACGGATAAAAAATTAATTTATTCAGCGTTTGATAAATTATTTAATAAGTTTAAAGATAGCATTTTAGTGGTTTCTTATCGTGCCGATGGTATCCCAACGATAGAAGAACTCATCAATTTGTTAAAAAAATACAAACAGGATGTACGTGAAATAGAAAGAAAAAAATATAAGTATGCGTTAAGCACGAATCATTCAGAAGAAGCATTAATAATCGGCAAATAGAGACTGGAAAAAATATTCTTCAATTACTTTAAGGAGACCTTATGTCTGATAAAAATGAACTGGAAAAGAAATGTATTGATACCATACGATTTTTGGCGGCGGATGCCATTGAAAAGGCTAAATCCGGGCATCCGGGCATGCCTCTGGGCGCGGCGGCGGCGGCCTTTACTTTATGGACAAAACATTTGAAACATCATCCCAAAAATCCCGGATGGCCGGATCGCGACCGGTTTGTTCTGTCGTCCGGCCACGCCTCGATGCTGCTATACGCTCTCCTGCATTTGACCGGTTATGATCTGTCACTTGACGATATTAAAAATTTCCGTCAGTGGGGCAGTCTCACCCCGGGACATCCTGAATATAAACATACGGCGGGCGTGGAAGTGACCACCGGACCTCTGGGGCAGGGGCTGGCCAACGCCGTCGGCATGGCCATTGCCGAGGCGCATCTGGCGGCGCGTTTCAACCGCGAGGGACAATCCATCATTGACCATTACACTTATGTCATGGCCGGAGACGGAGACATGATGGAAGGCGTCGTGGCGGAAGCCTGCGCTCTGGCCGGGCATTTGCGCCTGGGGAAACTGGTTGTCCTTTATGACGATAACCATGTATCCCTGGCCGGTTCGACGGGATTATCTTTTACTGAAAATATCGAAATGCGCTTCAAGTCATACGGCTGGCAGGTACAGAAGGTTCAGGACGGCAATGATGTTGCCGCCATCGACCGGGCCATTAAAAAAGCTAAAAAGGAAACCGGCAAGCCTTCACTGATCTGTGTGCAAACCACCATCGGTTACGGCGCGCCCAATAAGCAGGGGTCCTGCGACGCGCACGGTTCACCGCTGGGAGAAAAGGAACTGCAAGGGGCGAAAGACCATTGCGCCTGGCCGACCCAAGAACCCTTCTATGTTGCCGACGATGTCTGTAAATATTTCCGCAAGGCTGTTTCGCGCGGTAAAAAGAGCGAAAAGATCTGGATAGAAACGCTCGCGGCATACCGGCAAAAAGATGCGTCGCTGGCTGCTGAACTCGAAAGAACGCTTTCGGGTGAACTGCCGGCTGATTGGGACGCGGCGCTTGTCCAATTTCCCGCCGGTTCCAAAGATGTTGCCACCCGCAAGGCCTCGGAAATCGTCATGCAGGCCATTGCGGCGAAAGTTCCGGAAATGGCCGGAGGCTCGGCGGATCTAAACCCCTCGACGTTTACCTGGCTTAAAGGCCTCGGGGATTTCCAGAGCGAGGCTCTGTCGGCGGAAGGCCTGCACGGTATGGTGGGCGGCGCTTGGGATTACTCGGGACGAAACATCCACTTCGGTGTGCGCGAGCATGCGATGGGTTCTATTGCTGTTGGACTTAGCCTGCACGGCGGCGTGATTCCTTACACGGCGACTTTTTTAGCGTTTGCCGACTATATGCGTCCGCCCATGCGGCTGGCCGCTTTGATGGGTTTACGCGCTATTTTTGTTTTCACGCACGACAGCATCGGGGTGGGGGAAGATGGTCCGACGCATCAACCCGTCGAGCAGATCATGAATTTGCGGCAAGTTCCCAACATGACCGTCCTGCGTCCGGCGGATGCCAATGAAACAATTGAAGCCTGGCGTCTGGCGCTGACCAACACCAAAGGTCCCACCACGCTGGTTTTCAGCCGCCAGAACTTGCCCGTGCTGGATCGGCAGGCTCTGGCTTCCGCAGCCGGGGTGTGTCAGGGCGGCTATATTTTATGGGATTCGTCCGTGCTGGATCCGAATATCATTCTCCTGTCCACCGGTTCGGAAGTCGCCATGACGCTGGATGCCGGCCTCAGGCTGGCGCAGGAAGGACTTCGGGTTCGCGTTGTGTCATTGCCCAGCTGGGAAATTTTTGATCGTCAATCCGAGGAATATCGCAATAAAGTTTTGCCGCCGCATGTCCATGCCCGTCTTGCCGTGGAAGCCGGCATCAAATTGGGATGGGAACATTATGTGGGGCTTTCGGGCAGAATTATCGGCATGGAAACCTTCGGCGCGTCCGCTCCCGGGCCCGTGTTATATGAAAAATTCGGCTTTACATCCACCCACATTGTTGCGGCGGCCAAAGAAATGCTGTCGATTCGCAACTGAGGAGACAGGTCATGAAGACAACCGGCATTTCTTTTTTACTGGGTCCCCATCAGAGCGCCATGACCAATGCTTTGGGGAAAATGCGCCGCGGCAATATTGCCGCGCGGATCTGGGCCAATGACTTTCATGTCTGGAAACCGGCGCCTGAGGGGATTTCCAATCGGATGGGGTGGCTGCACGCTCCCGTGGAAACGTCTGCAAACGTCGGCAGGATTCGCGCCTCACTGGCTCCCTTTACGAACGGGAGCATTGATGATGTTGTGCTTTTGGGGATGGGCGGGTCGAGTCTGTCCGCGGAAGTTTTTAATAAGATGATCGGAAGCGCGCCCGGTTTTCCCAGGTTTCAAATTCTGGATACGACCGATCCGGAATCGATCCGCAGTGTGGCTGAAAAACTCAACCTGGAAAAAACGCTTTTTATTGTTTCTTCCAAGTCCGGAGGGACTCTGGAGATCATCGCGCTTTTCCATTATTTCTACAATTTGATTGCTGGAAAACCGGGTGTTGCGGCCCATGAGCATTTTATGGTGATTACCGATGAAGGCAGTCCGATGCTGGAACAGGCCTGGCAATTGCAGATTCCCTATGTTTTTTCCAACAACCCCAATATCGGCGGCCGTTATTCGGCGCTTTCGCTGGTGGGCATGATCCCCGCGGCGTTAATGGGTGTTTCAATCGAAAAGCTGCTGCAAAACGCGGCGGTCGTTGCCGGACAGGAAAAGGCTGATTTCTTTTCCGGCAAAGGCGACTCCACCGGCTGCCTTTTAGGCGCCGCTTTGGGAACCCTGGCGCAATACGGCCGCGACAAGCTGACGCTGATCCTTCCTGAGTCATGGCAATCTTTTGGTGATTGGCTGGAGCAACTGATTGCGGAAAGCACCGGGAAAGAAGGCAAGGGAATTTTACCCATATTGAAAGAACCGTTAATGGACGTGAGCGCTTACGGAAAAGACCGTGTCTTTGTCTTTTTTTACGACGACGATCATGAATGGAATTCACAAATAACCGAACTGGCAACTGCCGGGCATCCCATCCTGAAAATCCGGATTAACGATGTTTATGATCTGGGCGGCCAGATGTTTTTGTGGGAAATGGCGACGGCGGTCGCCGCTCATATTATGGGAATCAATCCGTTTGACCAGCCGGATGTCGAATCAACCAAAATACACACAACCCGGATGGTCGAAGCCTACAAAATAAATAAAGCGTGGTTGAAGTTGCAGCCCACCTTTGCCTGCGGGGACGTTGAGGTTTACGGCGATGTTTCCGGAGCAACCGTTTCCGAAGCGCTGATAAAATTTCTGTCATCATCCGCGGCAAACGCTTATGTGGGATTGCAGGTTTATTTAAGTCCGTCGCCCGAGATCGATGGCGCGCTTGCCGCCTTGCGGGCGGCGATTACCGGCCAATATGGAATAGCCGTAACGGTGGGCTACGGTCCCCGCTATCTGCATTCGACAGGCCAATTGCACAAGGGTGACGCCGGCCGCGGCTTATTTATTCAGTTCACCTCTGAAAATAAATCGGACCTGGATATTCCCGACACGCTGGGCAGTCCGGATTCCTCGCTGACCTTCGGAGAGCTTAAAGCCGCGCAGGCCGAGGCAGACAGGCTTGCGCTGATGGATAAAGGGCGCAAGATCATCCGGATCCACTGGAAAAAAGACGCTGCCGCCGGAATCAAAAATCTGGTTGAAAATCTTTAAACTGCCATCAACGCGCTTCCGAGATCACACGAAGAATTTCCGGAGCATGCCGCTCTGACGCGGGAGGAATCGCTTTAGGATATCCCAGGATAATCGGCGCAACAATCCGGTAATTGTCGGGAATACCCAGCTCAGCTCTTATCCGGGGGTCGCGGATATTCGCGCCCAGGGCAACCCAGCAGGTCCCCAGGTCCCTGGCTGCCGCGCCAAACATGATGTAGCTTGCGGCCAGCGCGCAATCCACATCCAGCGAGCCCACCGACTTTGCCCCGACAATATAGATCACGCAGGGTGCATTATAGAATACATTGAAATTTTCGTTTTGCAGCATCGTGACATAGTCGGGATTGAGCCGGATTTTTTTTTCGGCATGATCACCCAGAAGATTGGCCTTGCTCTCATCGGACAGTGCCTTGATCGTTTTGCGGCAGGAAACCACGGCAAAACGGCAGGGTTGATTGTTGCTGGCGGATGGCGCGAGCGTTGATTCCTGAAGGATTTCTTCAACGATCTTCAAGGGCACCTCCTTTTCCTCAAAATCACGAATCGCCCGTCGTTTCTGTAAAAGTTCGGAAAATGTCATCAGGGTATCTCCTCCTTAGGAAGGTAAAAATAAAGAAATAAAGGTTATAATACCGTATTGCAACACGTCAATGACCGGATTAAGCGCGCCCAGAAGCAGCAGGCCCAGAACAATAAAAAAACCAAAAGGTTCAATTTGATACAGGATGCGGTTGAACGATTCCGGCGTGAATCCCATCAGAATTTTCGAGCCGTCCAGTGGCGGGATGGGGATCAGGTTGAACGCGGCCAGCAGGATATTGATGTACGACAGCAGATAAAGGACCTGATAGATCACGCTGTCCGGTGAAGGAGAAATCAACCGCCATAAAAGCAGAGCAAAAAAAGCAATGATGATGTTGGCCGTAATGCCGGCGGCGGATACCAGAATCAAGCCCTTGCGCCTTTGCGGCGCGGGAATATTTTCCATATTGACCGGAACCGGCTTGGCCCAGCCGAAACCGACAATGAGAAGCATCAGGGAACCGATGGGGTCAAGGTGCTTAAGCGGATTAAGCGTCAGCCGGCCCAGCCATTTGGCCGTCTCATCGCCCATTTTGAAGGCTACCCAGCCATGCGCTACTTCGTGAAAAATAACGGAATATAAAAGCAACACGGCCAGCATGACAAATGCGGCCGGATCACTCATTAACAAACGGATTAAACCCATCATGTCCCTCAACGGTCTTTTTAAAGATTATTGGCAGTTCCGTTCCAATCTGCCGAAGAGCATAAATCATGGCGACGGGATATTCAACAAGAAGTTTCAGGCAACGGGAAAGAAGCCGGGAGGTTTTATGGTTGACATGCGCAGTTGGCGGGGTGTATTAACAAACTTAGCGGAATCACTTTTTAGATGAAGGCGGGAGGAATATGAAAAGATATCCTGATCAGAAACCATGGAGGGTGTTCGTTTTGTTGTTGAGCATCATGCTGGTCATCGCGCTGGTTCAGCTTCTCTGGGCCGCGCCCAAATTGGACATGTCCAAGGCGGGCGTCCAAGGCGGAGACTGCGCCGCCTGTCATGTCCAGAAAAAAATGCTTCCGGATACGCATCCCGATACGAAGGCTATGAACCGGGAAGCCTGCAGAGCGTGCCACACCAAAGATAATCTCAGCCTGACGGGGAAGCTGCCGGGCAGCCACCAGCACCAGCTGGCTGACGTCAACTGCGTTAAATGCCACGGCAAAACCAAAACGCCGGAGGCCTTAACGATGGAGCAATGCGTCGCCTGCCACGGTCCTGCGGCAAAACTGGCGGAAAAAACCAAAAACGTAAAACCGAGCAATCCGCACACGTCTCCGCATTACGGAACGGAACTGGACTGCAATCTGTGCCACCATCAGCACGCTAAATCTGAAAATTATTGCTTGCAGTGTCATAAATTCGATTTCCAGACTCCCTAGATATGCTAATTATTTCAAAATATTACAACAGGCGGAAGCCAGGTCTCTCTTCCGCCTGTATTTTTTTCGATCCGGGTAATTTCTCCTTGACAATTCTCTTTACATTCACCTAATATACCCACCAGGGTATTTATGAATAAGGACAGAGTAAAAGTATTGAATCGCTTGAAGCGCATCGAGGGGCAAATCCGCGGTCTGCAGCGTCTTGTTGAAAGCGACGCCCCCTGTGTGGATGTGCTGACTCAAATGTCGGCTGTCACTTCCGCCATGAAAAAAACGGCCGGCGTAATCATCGTCAACAATATGAATAAATGCATGAATGAAGTTTCGGAAAACCCGGAAATACTGCAAAAGGAGTTTCAAATGGCTCTGACGCGCTTCATCGATCTTTCCTGATGACAGCGCCAAACGGCGCACCATAAAGAAACAGCAATACTTAAATGCCATAACGGATTGGTATAATGAAAAAAATTACAGTCATTTGTTTGTTTCTTTCCTGTTTTATTGCTTTTTACTGCCGGTCGGTTTTAGCCGCGCCATCTAACAGTTGTGTTACCTGTCACACCAATCAGTCATTAATGAAATCCATGCACAAACCGCCTGTTTTGCCGCAAAGCACGGGGGAGGGGTGAGCGGGTGCTCCTCCGCCGGTCCGGCCGGAAGAAATGTACCTCGGATATGTTGTAGACATGGAGCTTCTTAATCAAGATCCGCATTTCAAAATGGGTTGCGTTCTTTGCCACAAAGGAAACGCCAAGGTGATCAAAAAGGAAGAAGCGCACAAGGGTGTGGTGAAACGACCATCGGATAATCTGCGATCCTGCGTGGTTTGTCATAAAAAAATTACGGATAATTACGCCAAGTCTCTGCATTACACAACGGCAGGCCAGAGAAACGGCGTTATGCCCCGTTTTTCGGCGGAAGAATTAAAAACATTTGATGAGAAGGTTTTTGAAAAATCCTGCCGGAGTTGCCACGCCTCCTGCGGCGATTGCCATGTGAAGGGTGCGCCGGTGGGTGGCATCAGCATCGGTCTTGTCGCGAAGCACAAATTTGTTAAAAAGGACGAGGGTAAGACCTGCGCATTTTGTCACGGGGGCCGCGTTTATCCTGAATATACAGGAGATTATGGTGGTTCGCCGGACGTCCATTATCAGAAAGGCATGCTGTGCATGGATTGTCACAAAAAGGCGGAGTTCCACGGCGATGGAACGGCCTATGCATCCAAGAATAGCGTCAAACAGCGTCCATCCTGCCGCAACTGCCACAAACCGGGTAATGAGGCAAAGCTGACCGCGCAAGTCGCCCACCGGGAGCATGACGGTAAGGTGACCTGTTACGGCTGTCATTCCGGCGCCGCCTATCGCAATTGCAACGATTGTCACGGCGGCCACTCCGCAGCTAATCCGGGAATGATTCTGGGAAAAAATCCACGGGACAAGAAGACCCTGACGACGTTGCGCCTGATTCCCACCGTGCGCGACACTTTTGCGCCGGCTGGCATTAAAATGGAAAACTTCGATGCGCTGCCTAATTACTGGGATACACCGGCGCACAATATCCGCAAGCGCACGGACCGCACTCGCAACTGTGACACCTGCCATGTGGATCGCAAGAACTTCTTAACGAAAGAGATGCTCATCAAAAACGGATCCAAAGCTAATGATGACTTAATTTTTGTACCGAAACCAATTAACCGATAGGAGGAGAAAAATGAAAACATTGAAATTATGGAAAGTGTTGCTGGTGTTCCTTTTGGTTCTGTTGCCTGCGGCAGTTTTTGCGCAGATTTCCGGTCCGATTGTTTCCACGGATGATCTGGAGAAGAATCTGACCAATCCCAAAGTGGTCGTGCTGGATGTCCGGAAAGTGGAAGAATACAGGGCAGGGCATATTCCCGGCGCCGTCAATGTCACTTACGGTTCCTGGGCGATTAAAAAGGGTGATTTGCTCAATGAGCTGCCGCCCCTGGATGATCTGTCCGAAGTGATTGGCAATGCCGGCATCAACAAAGATTCTCTGGTGGTCATTGTCGGGAAAACGGATAAAGTCCCCGACCAGTTCGATATGACCCGTGTTGCCTGGACCTTGAAGTACCTGGGGGTTCCCAATGTTGCCATTCTCAGCGGTGGACAAAATCAGTGGGTAAAAGAGAAGAAGCCCTTATCCCAGGATATGGTCAAGGCGAAGGCAAAGCCGTTTAAGGCTTCCATCACTGCTAAACTGTATGTCAACAAGGCTTATGTGATGGACAATCTGGGCAAGGCGACGATCATTGATACCCGTGCCCCGGCTTTTTATCAGGCAAAGGAAAAACTTCCCTTTGTCCCGAAATTAGGGAGAATCAAAGGTGCTGTAAATCTGCCGGTCGGTGCGTTGTATACACCGGAAGGTCTATACAAGGATAAGGCTGCGCTTGCCGCTCTGGCTGAAAAGGCTGCAGGCAATGACCCTGCTAAAGAGATGATTCTTTACTGTGATACCGGCAAGACCTGCACCGCCTGGGCATTGATTTTGACGGACATGCTGGGATATAAAAATGTTAAAGTATATGACGGGTCTTCCATGGAATGGCTGGCCGATCCGGCCGCTCCGTCTGAACCTTAAACTTTAGAACAGCCGGCCCCTACCCCTTGCGGAGGCGGCCGGCTGTCTTTACGACTTTTGGGATCGTCAGTGTCGAGGGCTTTCATGGCTAAGCGTCGTTGTGTCATATTTTTATGGATGGTTTCGTTGCTGTCCTTTCCGGTGCAGGCCTTATGTCATCAGGACGTCTGGCTGAAAAACGAGCAGGGCGACAGAATCACGGCAACCCTCAACAGTGTGGATCCTTACAGTCCGAAGAAAACCTGCGGCGCCTGTCATCCTTATTCCACGATTACATCCGGCTATCATTTTCAGCAGGGCTTTGACGTGATGAAGGACGGGTATGAGGCGGACAAATCCTGGATTCTATCGCCGGGCATGTTCGGCAATTGGCTGCCTGCGGCTGCCGCCGGAAGGCTTGCCGCAAAAAACAACACAAACGTCCGTCAGATCGATTTATCAACGTACGATTGGATCGGCGCGGGAAAACGCAGTGCAAAACATAGCGTCAAGTCATCATCGTGCGGTTCGTGTCATCCGGGCGGAGGCCCGATGGAATTCGGCCGCGACGCCCGGGGGCGGGCGGATGGAAGCAAAACGCATGTGGCGGGCGAGGCGGCCAACCCGGGTGCGCTGGACGGCGATTACAGTTCCCGTTTCACACCGGATGGAAAAAGTGCGTTTAGACAAAGCGGCGTTGTTGAAGCGGATTGTATGATCTGCCATAGCCCCGGTTATCGCCTGGAAGAACGAAGCGAGCAGCTGTACCGCCGCAACTACCGCTGGGCGGCGAGTGCGGGCGCGGGGCTGGGCAAAGTTTCAGGAGCGGTCTTTACTTACCGCAATCCTTCCGCCGGACCGGGGCAGCCCGGGTATGAAGCCGGTGT
>DFZJ01000033.1 GCA_002382045.1 Syntrophaceae bacterium UBA4059 | reverse complement strand
AAACACGCTGGAAGATATTCCGATCATGGCCTATTCCGCGAAGTACGCCTCCTCGTTTTATGGTCCTTTCCGGGAGGCGGCTGAAAGCGCCCCGCAATTCGGCGACCGTAAAACCTATCAGATGGACCCGGCCAACGGCGATGAAGCCATTCGGGAAATCTCCCTGGATGTCTCCGAAGGCGCGGACATTATCATGGTGAAGCCGGCGCTGGCTTATCTGGATATTATCTGCCGCGCCAAGCAGGAATTCGATCTGCCGCTGGCCGCGTATCATGTGAGCGGCGAATATTCCATGATCAAAGCCGCCGCTCAGTTGGGCTGGCTGGATGAAGAAAAAGCCATGCTGGAGAGCCTTACGTCCATCAAAAGGGCCGGCGCGGATATCATCATCACCTACTGGGCGAAACAGCTGGCGCAGCTGCTGAAGAAATGAAGGGGAACGTCCCCCTCCCCCTGCCCCTCCCGCGAGGGGAGATTAAATTATCAGGGTGGTAAGAATGAATGCTGTTGTTCCCCTCCCTTGAGGGGAGGGTGAAGAAGGTTGAAACAACGTAAGACCAACTTAACTCAACTGGCCAGGAACTTACGGGTCAACCAAACAGATGCGGAAAAATTATTATGGAAGCACCTGCGCTCAAAACAGTTGGAAAATACAAATTTGGAATAATGAAATATTAGAGAATATAGAAGGGGTTTTGGAATTGATTATGGAGCATTTATCCCCCGCCCCCTGCCCCTCCCGCGAGGGGAGGGGGAATCAAGTGCGCATGATCGCGTGGGAAGTGACGCGCAGCTGCAATCTGAACTGCAAGCATTGCCGCGCCGCGTCACACCTGGGGCCCTATCCGGGTGAACTTTCCACCCGCGACGGTCTGCGCCTTATTGACGATATTGCGGCCGCGTCGCAGCCGGTGATCATCCTTACCGGCGGTGAGCCGCTGTTGCGCCCCGATATTTTTGAGATTGCCGCTTACGGAACCGGCAAAGGATTGCGCATGGTCATGGCGACCAACGGCACGCTGGTCGATGAAGCTGTTGCGCGAAAAATGATCGAAAGCGGCATCCAGCGCGTCAGTATCAGTATCGACGGCAAGGACGCCAAAAGCCACGATGATTTTCGCAATGAACCCGGCGCGTTTGACGGCGCGCTCAGCGGCATCGAGGCGATGAAATCCGCCGGCATGGAATTTCAAATCAATACAACCATTACCACCGCCAATCTGCATCAGATCAAGGATATTCATGATCTGGCGCTGAAAATAGGCGCGGCGGCGCATCACATCTTTCTGCTTGTGCCGACCGGACGGGGAAAGGATCTGGCCTTGCAGGCCATCACCGCTGTCGATTACGAAGAAACATTGAAGTGGTTTCATCAGGAGAGTATGACGTGTGAAATTCAGCTCAAAGCGACCTGTGCGCCTCATTATTTCCGCATCATGCATCAGAACAAGCCCAAAGGGGAAAAGCCGGTGAGAAAAACAGGCGGGTATTTTCACGAATCGACGCGCGGCTGCCTGGGGGGCATTTCGTTTTGCTTTATTTCTCATGTCGGGCAGGTGCAGCCCTGCGGCTATCTGGAACTGGATTGCGGCAATGTGCAAAAACAGAGTTTTGGGGAAATATGGGATACCTCCGAGGTGTTTTGCAATCTGCGCGATTACGGCAAGTACGGCGGCAAGTGCGGCCGTTGCCAGTTTATCTCGGTCTGCGGCGGCTGCCGGGCAAGGGCGTATGAGGCGACCGGGGATTATCTGGCAGAGGAACCACTGTGTTTGTATGAGCCAAAATAATATGGACGCAATCGATAAAAAAATTCTCAACATCCTGCAGACGGAATTTCCTCTTGAGGAACAGCCTTTCCTGGTGATTGCCTCGCGGTGCGGCATCAGTGAAGAAGAAGCGCTTGCCCGTATTCAGAAGATGAAGGATAAAGGCGTTATCCGCCGCATCGGCGCGGTGTTTGACGGCGTGAAACTTGGACGCGTCAGCACGCTTTGCGCCGCGCGTGTGCCGGAGGAGAAAATTGACGCCTTTGTTCAGATCGTCAACGCCAACAAAGGCGTCACGCATAATTACCGCCGCCGTCACGAATACAACATCTGGTTTACCGTAAGCGCCGCGACGGCTGAAGAGCTTGCGGCTTTTCTCCGGGACGTCAGGGAAAAAACCGGCGTAACGGATCTTCTGGACATGCGTGCGGTGAAAACGTTTAAAATAGATGCTTCATTCAATGTATAACGAGCCGATTCGTATTTGTACGCATTTCCATGTAAATTTAAATCAGGATGTTTTTTTATGACAGAAGAAAAAAGGACCCCCCTGCTGGCCCTGGTGGACGGCAGCAATTATCTTTACCGCGCTTACTATGGCATTCCCGCGCTGACCAACTCGAAAGGCTTTCCCACCAACGCTATTTACGGCTTTACCACGATGCTGCTGAAACTTTTGCGTGATCTGGAGCCGGACTATGTTGTAGTGGCGTTTGATCTCAAGGGGCCGACGACGCGCCATGGAGAATTTGAAGATTATAAAGCGACGCGCAAACCCATGCCTGACGATTTGATTCCCCAGGTTCCCTTCATCAAGGATATTATCCGCGGCTTTTCGATTTGTATTCTGGAGCAGCAGGGCATTGAAGCCGACGACCTGATCGGGACGCTTACGGTGCAGGCCAGTAAAAAAGGATGGCGCACGGCTGTCATCTCCGGCGACAAGGATTTGATGCAGCTGGTTGATGACCACGTTGCCATGGTCGATACGATGAAAGACAAAACCTATGACGCGGCAGCCGTGAAAGAAAAATTTGGCGTCGGTCCCGACAAGGTCGTGGAAATCCTGGGGCTGATGGGTGATACGTCCGACAATATTCCCGGTGTGCCGGGTATCGGCCCCAAAACAGCGAAACGGCTTATTGAAGAATATGGGTCGGTTGATGCCGTTATTGAAAACGCGGAAAGACTGCATAACGTGAAGCTGCGCGAGAGTTTCCGCCAGTATGCCGATCAGGCCAGACTGAGCCGGCAGCTGGCGCTTATCCGCACCGACATTGATTTGAACATTCATCTGGAAGACACGGCGCGAAGCGAGCCGGATAAAGAGGCCCTGACCCGGCTCTTCAGCGAATTTGAATTTTCTTCACTTTTGCAGCAAATCAAAACCAACGCCGTCAAACCGGTGAAAGCCTGCAACGTTGTGATGGACAGTACTGCGCTTGCTGAATTGATCGGGAAGCTGCAAGACAGCGCGGCCATCGCCTGTGAAATCATCTGGGAAAAAAATCCTCCACAGGAATTAATCGGGTTGAGTCTCAACGCAGGCGGTGAACTGTTTTACCTGCCGCTTGGTCACACCAACGCCAAACAACAGTTGGCGACAAAAGATGTGTTTGCCGCGCTCGCGCCTGTCTTGGCAAATGCTGCCGTTAAAAAATACGCTTACGATTTAAAAACAACGCTGGTTGCCATGCCGGATCTGGATATTCGGTCAGGCGTTGATTTGCAGTTAGCCGCTTATCTGCTGGATCCCGCGCGGCATTCCTACGAGCTTCATGAGGTGGCCTGGGAATATTTGCACGAAAGAATTGCCGCGCCCAATGATGTGGCCGGCGGCAAGGGAAAAACCTATCCGCTGGCGCTGGTCCCGGTGGATAAAATGGCAGCGTACGCGGGTGAACGCGCAGAAGCTCTGTTCAATATGGCTTTGCCGGTAAAAGAGAGACTCGAAGAAACAGGCGCCGCTTCACTATACCGCGACGTGGAAATGCCGCTCTTGTTCACGCTGGCCGCGATGGAGAAAAAAGGCGTTCTGGTGGATGCCGCTCTTTTGAAACAGATGTCCGAGGAGCTGGGGGTGTTATTATCTTTATCGGAAGAAAAAATTCACCGCCTGGCTGGAGAAAAATTCAACATCAATTCTCCCAAACAATTGCAGACGATTCTTTTTGAAAAGCTGAATCTTCCCAGGGGCAAAAAAACGAAGGAAGGCTATTCCACGGATGTGGATGTGCTAAGCGACCTGGCCCGTGGCCATGAACTGCCCGCCGAGATTCTGGCTTACCGGTCTCTTGCCAAACTCAAATCGACTTATGTGGATGCGCTCCCCGCTTTGATCAATCCGCAAACCGGCAGGATTCACACCTCCTACAACCAGACCGTGGCGGCCACGGGCAGACTCTCCAGCAGCAATCCCAATTTGCAAAACATTCCAATCCGGACGCTGGAAGGGAAAAGAATCCGCCAGGCCTTTGTTGCCGCGCCCGGTTCGGTTTTAATTTCCGCCGATTATTCCCAAATCGAACTGAGGGTGTTGGCGCATCTGTGTGAAGATGAAACGCTTCTGGAAGCCTTTGCCTCCGATGAGGATATCCATACCCGGACAGCCTCCGACGTATTCGGTGTCTTTCCGCAAATGGTCAGCCCTGAGATGCGCAGGCAGGCCAAAGTCATCAATTTCGGTATTCTTTACGGCATGAGCGCTTTTGGTTTGGCCAAAGAACTGGGCGTACCCCAGAAAACAGCGCAGGCCTATATTGACGGTTATTTTGCCCGCTACCAGAAAGTGCGCGCCTATCTGGACGGTATTCTGGAAGGCGCAAGGCAAGACGGCTTTGTCTGCACGATCCTGAACCGCCGCCGCTACCTGCCGGAATTGAAAAGCCGGATTCCCTCCGTGCGCCAGTTTGCCGAACGCATGGCGATCAATGCCCCCATCCAGGGCAGCGCCGCCGATCTGATTAAGGTCGCGATGGTCAACATCGACGGTCTGCTGACCGGGAAAAATCTTGCCGCCCGCCTGATCATGCAGGTCCACGACGAACTGGTCGTTGAAGCGCCGGTTCAGGAAAAAGATGAAGTCATGGCGCTGGTCAAAAAAGAAATGGAAGAGGTCATTAAACTCAAAGTGCCGTTGAGAGTGGAGATTGCGAGCGGGGCCAATTGGGATGAAGCGCACTGAAAAATAGGCTGTCATCATCCTCGGATAACCTTCAGGCGCCCGGGGGTGAGAGTGAACTTTCTAAATCGATGTGGATAATGGGTGTTGTCATCCGGGAGGCTTTTCCTGTATAAAAACCGAAGTGGTTTGAAACATTAAAGATATACTTGACGAAAAAGATGTTCGCCGAACGCGATGGTTTCTTGAAAAAAGGTTTTTGCCGTGATGGATATTCTGGACTATATCAGCAACTGGTCAGCCCTCAAATGGGTGGTTCTTGTTTTGATTGCCGGGTTTATCGGCCAGTTTGGCAGAATGATGGCGGAAGCCATTATCGCCCGTGTGCGCCTTCGCCGCGTAAAACAGCATCAAGTGCCCGATGACGGAAAGCCACGTGAAGCGTCGACGGTTTTGCCCGTTGACGTCCCTCCCGCAGCGTTACCCCCAAAGACCGTTCAGCCTGCGGAAGTTTCTGATAAGAAAGCGCTCAAGGCAATGGCTAAAGCCCGGAAGAAAGAGGCAAAAAAATAATAAACGGACAAGGCTCAAGGTTCATCCCTCCACTTTCTTGGTATTCAGGGAGATAAGCGTAAAGCTCAAACATTGAGAGAATTTATGAGCATTTAAAATCCTCCCCAACCCTCCTTTAGAAAAGGAGGGTGCATCGGCCATCTTAATGCACCGAGGGGGATTCAGGGAGATTTTGAGCAAAGCTCAAGTCAGTCCCCCTTAGTAAAGGGGGATTCAGGAGGATTTTTTTTACTGCCCTCATAAAGCTCATATTCCAGCAGGCGGCATTCAATTTCGCCGTTGTAAAAGGCCAGCCTTCGCTTGGTGCGCAAGCCCACTTTTTTAATCATGTCCAGGTTGCCGGTGAAAATATAACCACGATACCCCCGGGTGATGCTTTTGAACCAGTCGCCGCAGCCCTCGTAAAGTGCCTCCAGGCGCTGCAGGGTGCTCGGGTTGCCGCTTTTATGGGCAATGTCGGCGGCCTTGCGGAGAATGACTTTCTGTCCCGGCGCGATTTCTTTCCGGCGTTCGGGATGGGGTGTTTTGATTTTTAAAGGTTCCATCCGCTCGCCGTATGGCGGATTCATGACGATCATGCCGCCGCCTCCCGGTGTCGGTGTTTTTTCGAATGAGCAGGTCATAAATTCGATCAGGTGGTCAACGCCCGCGGTCTTTGCATTCTGGCCTGCCGCCTGCACGGCTGCCGGATCGATATCCGTGGCGAGAATTTTCGACGGTAGTTGTCTGCTGGATGTGTTGCGGGCTTTTTTGCGCAGTTCCTGCCATTGCTCATAGGGGAAATCTTTAATATACATAAAGCCGTAATTGTTGCGTCCCAGTCCCGGTGCGCGATTGAGCGCGATCAGGGCCGCCTCGATAGCCAGCGTGCCGCTGCCGCACATCGGGTTGACAAAAGGCGTTCTGCCGCGCCATCCTGTGGCCAGAATCAGCGCCGCCGCCAGGGTTTCCTGCATCGGCGCGGCCAGCGGAATCTTGCGGTAGCCCCGCATGGAAAGGCGATCCCCGGAGGTGTCGATATAAACCATTGCCTGGTCATTTCGCCAGTAAACGTGAACGACGGCCTTGTCTTTTGCCGGTCCCGAATCAGGCCGGATGCCGCTTTTTTCCCGGATGCGATCGACAATGGCGTCCTTGGCCTTGAGGTTGGCAAAGCGAGAATCGGTGATCAGCGGATTATCCACCACGGACGTGACACAGACATAAGCATTGGGGCCGGAATCGTGCAAAAAGGCTTCCCAGGGGATGGCGTTGATGCGTTCATAAAGAGCGCCGGGAGAGATGACCTTGAAAATTTGCAGTTGATACAGGACGCGCTGAGCCGTGCGCAAATGAAGATTTAAAATCATGGTATCGGCAAGCGTTCCTTCGGTGGAAATCGCGGTGTCAATTTCATGCTGGACGGGAAATCCCAAGGCTTCAATTTCCGCCTTCAAATAAGGCGCAACGCCTTTTGGACAGGTCACCAGTATTCTGCTTTTCTTTTGCCAGATGCTCATAGACGGTTTCTAACACACTGTGCAAGGCTTGGCAATCAATACTCGCCTTCCCGTTTCGCCAAACGCGCACCTAATAACCCTTCGGGTCACGCGAGGTACGCACTACAATGGCACGAATGTAGTGTGGGCATTTATGCCCGCTATCCGTGGTTGATTTAGCAATATGACCATGCAATGTAAATTTCTTATGATTCCCAAACTGCCGCCTGGGAACCATAAGAAATGGACTGCATCCCAACATTTCCCTCCTTTCCTAAAGGAGGGTTAGGGAGGATTTTTACTTTCTGGTGTCCAAACTGTCGTTCAGGAACCAGAAATAATATTGAAATGATTATGAAAAGTTGCTAAATTGCCGCACCTATATTTCAAATCAAGGCGGCGATGATGAATTCCTATTGCAGATGTCTTGGTGTCATTCTTTTGCTAATTTGTATGGTGATACCCGGTTACGCGGCGGACAAGTCTAAACGCAAGGGCGAGATTGTCAAAAATATTTCTGCGGAGGGGGCCTGTGCCATTGTGGGGATGAGCGCGGAGCAATCTCAGTTGATCGCCTTGCAGCGGGCAAGGGTGGCGGCCATTGAACAGGCAGCGGGTGTATCCGTCACCGCAGGCACGCTGGTTACCAATTTTACCGTGGCGGCTGATTTCATCAAGACCTACGCCCGGGGTTTCATCGTCCGGGAAAAGGCGGCGTGGCTGCCGCTCGGCCAGTATCAGAAAGACAGTTCGGTTGCCCCCATTCCCGAATACCGCGTCCGGATCACGGCTGATGTGTATGTCCCGAAGAAAACGAAAACGTCAGTCGGCCTCCAGGCAAAACTCAACAACAGCGTTTTCCGCGGCGGCGAGAAAGCGGCCTTTACCCTCAAGGCGTCAAGGCGCGCCGGGTTTGCCATCTTCAACATCATGGCGGATGACCGTGTGGCGATGATTTATCCCAATGCTCATGAAACCGGCAATATCCTTGAATCGGGCAAAGAAATGACCTTTCCCGCCAAGGACGCGAAAATCGAGCTGGAAGTCCAGACCCTGCCGGGCCACAAGCGCGATGCCGAGGCTTATTTGATTATTGCCTGGGACAGCGCTGCGGACATCCGGATTCTGGATATTTTCCCGGAGGCGGAGCCGGTGAGCGTTCCCGAATTTTTCGCCAGGCTTATGAAAATCGCCGACCGCATCGAGGATATGATTTTGCCCTATGAAGTGGTTGCGGAGTAATGAATGTAATTCCGGGGGGATTGCAATGTTGCGCAAAATCCACCCCACCCCTCCTTTAAGAAAGGAGGGAGCGACACAATGGCATGAGTGGAGATTGAACCGCAGGTATATGTCCCCCCCCTTAGTAAAGGGGGGATAGGGGGGATTTTAAGAAGAGAGGCAACCATGAACAGACTAACAACCATTTTCCTTTTCACATTTTTCTTTTTAACAATTTTGTCTGCCCATGCCGCGGAGGTGAAAAATATCGCCTCCAAACAGGCGGGCAATCGCGTGCAGATCACCTATGACCTTGTCGGCGACGAAAATGAGGCGGAAGTCGATGTGACCGTCAAGGTGGGCGGGAAGGACTACAAAGCCGCAGAGCTCCACCTGGAAGGCGACATGGGCAAGGTCCGGCCCGGCAGCCGCAAAACCCTTTGGTGGAACGTCCTGCAGGACTTTCCACGGGGACTGGATCAAAATGTTTCCTTCGACGTTGCGGCGGGCGGGAAGACCTTCAAAGACGCAGCTACGGGCATGGAAATGGTCTTTGTGAAGGGCGGCTGCTTCCAGATGGGGGACACCGTTGGTGGCGGTAATGCAGACGAAAAACCCGTTCACGAGGTTTGCTTAAGCAATTTCTATCTGGGAAAATATGAAGTCACGCAGGGCCAGTGGCGTCAGATCATGGGCAGCAATCCATCCTATTTCAGCAGTTGCGGCGACAACTGCCCCGTGGAGCAGGTTTCTTGGAATGACGCTCAGGATTTTATCCGCCGGTTAAACAGACAGAGCGGCAAAGGGTATCGCCTGCCCACGGAAGCGGAATGGGAGTACGCGGCCAGAAGCGGCGGCAAGAGTGAGAAATGGGCGGGAGCCAGCAGCGAATCGTCTTTGGGAGATTATGCCTGGTATGGTTCCAATTCAGGTGGCAAGACCCATCCCGCAGGCCAAAAGCTTCCCAATGGACTGGGCTTGCATGATATGAGCGGCAATGTCTGGGA
>DFZJ01000205.1 GCA_002382045.1 Syntrophaceae bacterium UBA4059 | reverse complement strand
TTCTGTCTTCTGACTTCTGTTTCAAGTCAATGCCGACAAGAAACTTTTCCGTATCCGACATGTCACCGATGAGCTTTCGAAACGGCAGAGGGAGTTGTTTGATAAGTGTTGGTGTGGCAATTATCTGTTCTCCTTTGGCCAACTGGGGTTGCTGGTAGATGTCGATTACCTTGAGCTCGTAAGCGCCTTCCAAATATTTTTCACAGAATTTCTGGACATTGGCGATGGCACGGGTTGACTTCGGGGTCATCCCGGTCACATAAAGCCGAAGAACGTACTTTGCGCGATTGGGCATCGCTGCCGCTTTTTCGAATTCCGCGGTGCTTGTTTTCACTTTTTTTATCACCATGTCTGTTTCTCCAAAAGTTACGCGTCAGAAGATAGAATACAGAATCCGGAAGTCAGAATCCATTCCTCTACCGTCTACCTTCTGCCTCCTGTCTTCTAAACCGCTCGTATATCCAGTCCCACCAGCACGCGCTCCGTATTGGCCAGATCGCCGATAATTTTTTTGATCGGCTCGGGCAGTTTCCGCACCAGTGTCGGCAGGGCAATAATCTGGTCGCCTTTAGCCAGTTGTGGATTCTTCAAAAGATCGATTACTTCAATTTGGTATTTCCCCGCGAGGTATTCTTCACAGATCTTCTTTAAGTTAGTAAAGGCTGCAATTGATTTCGGAGTCTGGCCGGCTACATACAACCTCAGATTCCAGTTTTCTTCTGTTACACCTCTCTTTGCTTTTTTGTCCTTACCTGTTGAAGCAGCTTTCATCTCACTATCCTTTCGTCTTCTTTTCCGGGCGCAACACCCGCGGATTTGAAGGCTTCCCTTTGCGCAGTTGCGCCATATCCAAACGGTCTTCCGCCTGGACAGCTTGTCTTTTTTGCTCCTCTTCCGCCATCAACTGCACCTCCAGCGTTTCCACATCAAACTCGGCGCGTAACGCCGCGATGTTTGCTTCCAGGGCATTTCTCTTGCGCTCCTGCGCACGGAGTTTGCGCTCCACCTCACGCCGGCGCACCAGATCAGAAGCCTTTTCCTCGGCTTCCTGGGCAGCCCGGGCACTGCCGGTTAATACATCACCTGCGCCGGTATAAATGTCGATCAGGTCAATGCCCTGGCTGGTGAGCAGGAATTCCTGAATCTGGTTGGAGTGGGCCATACCGCGGGACTTTAAAATGTAAAGCCCCCGGTTGCGTTCCCCATTGAGCTCGATATCGCGCAGCATCAGCCACGTATCAATCAGTGAAGATATCTCTTCGCTGGTGCGTTCAAGGCTGCCCTCATAACGGGTAAGGTCCGTCAGGAAGGTTGTGATATTGGACATCTTTAAATAATCGATCAGGCGCGTTAAGATTGATTTGACCTCTGATAATGAGCCCGCAGCGCTCAGGTTGCTGATCGGATCCACAACAAATACCTGCGGATTGAACTCCTCAATCACCTTATGGAAGGTGAGAAGATGCATTTCCAGGCCGTAAAGTGAAGGCCTGGCTGAATGAAACCGGAGCAGCCCCTTTTTTACCCATGGGGTGAGATCCATGCCGATGGAGGCCATATTGCGGATGATCTGGCTGGGTGATTCCTCGAAAGCAAAATACAGGCAGCGTTCGCCCCGCCTGCAGGTAGCGTCGGCAAAGGTTGCCGACATGCTTGTTTTGCCCGTACCCGCCGTACCGGAGATGAGAATGGTGCTGCCCCGGTAGAACCCTTTTCCTTCAAACATGGCATCCAGTTTGGCAATGCCCGTGGAGACACGCTGTGAGGAAACGGGGTAGTCAAGACCCAGCGACGTAATGGGCAGGATAGAGAGACCGCCGTCGTCAATCAGGAAAGGATATTCGTCTGCACCGTGAGCGGAGCCACGGTACTTGATAATACGCAGGCGGCGGGTGGAAATTTGCTCGTCGATGCGGAAATCGAGGAGGATCACGCAGTCGGCTACGTATTCTTCAAGTCCGTAGCGGGTGAGCATTTTGTCGCCGCTTTCCCCTGTGACGATGGCCGTCACGCCGCGTTCTTTCAACCAGTGAAAAAGCCTTCTGAGCTCCGCCCGGATGATCGCGGCATTGGACAGCCCGGAGAAAAGCGCTTCGATGGTATCCAGGACGACCCTTTTAGCGCCGCCTATGGAATCAACGGCGTTCCCCAGGCGGATGAACAATCCTTCCAGGTCGTATTCGCCTGTCTCTTCAATTTCGCTGCGTTCGATGTAAACATGGTCCATGGCGATGAGGCCACGCGACATCATGTCATTGATATCAAATCCCAGAGAGATGAAGTTCTTCGCGAGATCTTCTGGCGTTTCCTCAAAGGTCATGAAAACTCCGGGTTCCCCGAAATCCAGGGCGCCCCGCAGGAGAAACTCCATGGCAAAAAGTGTTTTACCGCAACCCGCGGATCCGCAGATCAGGGTTGGCCGGCCTTTTGGAAGCCCCCCATTCGTGATCTCATCGAACCCCTTGATGCCTGTCGGGCATTTTTCAAGAACAACCGCATCATGTTTTTTCTTAACCATGGTTATCTCCCGCAATATTGACACTCGTTAAAAAGTGGAACACTTTCCAACAGCGCAAATCAGGTTGAAATGGAGTAATACTTATCCGATAAAAAATTATGAAGACCGCTTGCTAACGTGCATTAAATCATCATCGATGGAGGAATGTTATGGAAAAATGACGTCCTTTCATTTTTTGCACTGCATTGGCATATCAAAAATACTATTCATTTTCCATAACTAAAATACAAAGGTATAAAAGGCAGATATATTTTTCAACTAACCCCTCCTTTTTTCATCCTCCGCAAGCGGATCTTTCTCTTCAAGAACATAATGCACATTGAGCGCCAAATCCGGTCGCAGGGAGTTGTATACGGAACAATACTTATTTTTGGACAAGGCAATGGCGCGCTCCACTTTTCCGGAATCCAGGTTTTCCCCGGCAATGTGCAAAACCATCTCCACCTCCTTGTAATACTGTGGAGGCGTCGGATTTCGCGCCCCTGCAATCTCCATCCGGAAACTCGTCAGCGTGATCCGCATCTTTGTCAGGATCGTCACGACATCAATGCCCATGCAGCCGGCCAGGCTCAGAAGAAGGGCCTCTGTCGGTTTGCAGCCCCACTGGGCCCGGGCATCGAACTCAATCTCGTATCCCTGCGGCGTGGCACCCATAAACACAAGATCCCGCTCCCAGGTCAAAGTTGTCTTTACTACCGGATTGATGTTTTGTTTATACCCTCCGAGAGATTCTTCCAAATTGTCTTTGTTGGTGTCTGCCATTTTGTTTTACCATCCCTTTATAGAAGTTTTAAGGTTTTCGAACAAAATCCGGACAACTGTGGGCAGGCAAAAGATACTGGTCATGGACTTTGCAGATACCGCCATCGCCCCTGGTAGAGCCTCTTACGGAACTGAGGCTGTTGATCCCCTTAAAAAGCTCTTCCAGCATAACGGGATCATTATTGAAGTAACAACAGTTCCCGCAGCACTGCCCATCCGGTTTATTCCTTGCACGAGAAAACATACGGAGAAACATATTCATGCTTTAATCTTATCCGATAATCTTCCAGGAATCAACGGTGATATTACCGGAGAAGACTTTGATCGGAAGAGATTAACTGATAAAGAAGCCGGTCAACCGCCAAAATGAGTTCCTTAAACTTCCCCCCGTGCCTGATGGATGAACCATGGAGTTCCTGCCTCAAGCGGCTGATTGCCTCATCGGAACAGTGAACAGGTGAAAGAACGGCCGTCGCCAGAAACGACTTTTCCCGGGCAAGAAGTATTTTTGCTTTTTTCACAAAAGGGATAACGAGTTCCTTAATGGCCGCTAAATCTTGATACAGGTCAGATGATTCAGCAGGGATATTCCCTTCGTTGCTGCCTCCCAGGCAATTATGGCGCAAATACGATGCAATCTCGCCTGTCATCACAGCCAGGGTGGAATATTCCATCCCCCGTATGCCCCGTCGCCACTGAAGAAACCAGGAATTGCGCCAATACCAGAGGGAATTTCGTTCACCCATCGTGATTAAAGTATCGACGGTCGCCTTAATGTCCATAATCGTTTTCTGACATTCCGGACAGGTATCCGCCATGAATTGTTTTTTCACGGCACGACTTGCCTGAATCGGCCAATCCGGATCGGATGACAGATATTGCCAAAGATTTCTCAAAACAGCTTGTCCATTTTGGTCCCCGGGGGTATCGAAATGGACAAGCGACAGTAGCACTTTCCCCTGTCCGAAACGTCCCTCAATCACAGCCGGTTCATCTTTCAGCCGTTGGGGGTCCAAAAATATTCCGTAACTTTCTTCCAACTCCGACCAGCCATTGGTCTGCCTCTCACCCACTTTGATATCAGCGCTGAAGGCATCAGCCTGAGCCTCATCATAAGTCGCCAGAATGCGAAGATCATTTTGCGAAGTAATCCGAAACTGGAGGGGCCACCAGGCCGAAAAGACAGGTGATTTTATGTTCTCCCAGACAGCATGCGGGGCAAGCGACAGACGAACGGGCCCACTGAAACTGGGAACCCTTTCCTGAAAGGACTTGCGTGAAACGGACAAGAGACCGATGTCGCTTTGAGTCGCGAGTCCCGCGCCGCCGCAAATGCCCAGGTAGCTGCCCCCGTTTTCCACAAAAGAGCGAATTTCAGCCTGTCCTTTCTCTCCCAGGGAACGGAGCTTAGCTTGCGCCCACCCACCCGGGACAAAGAGCATCGCGTAACGGGGAAGGATCCCCGCCCGGATATCATCCGACCGGATGAGGTCGAAGGACAATCCCGCTTCGGTCAACGCCCGCCAGGCCATCAGACCCCAGAGGAAGGATTCATCCCAAAGCAAGGCACATGATTTTCGCCCTTCTCTATTCTTTTTTCTTTCCACCTGATTGGGATTCATCGCTTGCCGGATGCCTCCTTTGATTGCGTAATCTGCATCAGGCTATGGACTATAGCGGCTCCGGTGTGTTTTTTCCAACCTTAAAGTAAGCTGTCCATAAAAATATGGACAGCGGCTGATTGAAAATTGTATTACCTGAGCACCCATTAAAGTAAATTGTTTTTTTAAATGCAATCCTGTATAATAAAATATATGCCATAATGTCATGGCACTCTTGTCGTTCTTTCAATTTTTGTGTTTTTGCATGCGTCAAAACCTTTAACCCGGGTGCAAGCACCCCTCTTTGAGACTTTATTTGTCTAGAAAGGAGTATCAGTAATGAAGAACAGTGGTTTTGATAAACTTTGGAAAACGGAAGATTGGTGGTCGGTTTGGCTGGGCCTCGGCATCGTGATCGTGGCCATCATTGCACTCTGGATGGGGACCTCCATCAAGGGTTGGGCGGTTCTACCAAGTAAGATAGCAAGTTTCAGCAGCGTCGGAGCTGACCTGGCAAAGAATGCCGGCGGGTATCTTACGATCTTTTTGGTCCTTGGTGTTGTTTTCTGCATCTCCATGAAGTTGATGGGGCACAAATTAAAATACTTTATTCCCGGTTTTATCATCCTGTTTGTCGGTTCCCTATTGATCTTTTATGTGGCCGGAACGAAATTCATGAATGATTATAATATTGAGGCTCCTCTGCTGGCATTGATTGTCGGGCTGATCATCTCCAATGTTATTAAAATTCCACAATGGATGAAGACATCACTCCGCACGGAATACTATATCAAAACCGGTATTGTCCTTTTGGGAGCGACGCTGCCGTTCACCATCATCATTAAGGCCGGTCCGATTG
>DFZJ01000164.1 GCA_002382045.1 Syntrophaceae bacterium UBA4059 | reverse complement strand
GTGCGTAAAGAAAAAACCGATATGGTGCAGCCTTCGCTTTTTGAGGAAGACAAAAAGCCGCTGCGCGAAGCCATTGAATTCTACAAACACAAAGAAAACTGGTCGAACCGCCTGATTGCCGGGGATAGCCTGCTGGTGATGAACTCACTTCTGGAAAAAGAAGGCATGGGCGGCAAGGTCCAGACTTTCGTTTTTGATCCGCCTTACGGAATCAAATACGGNNGAGCCGGAAATGATCAAAGCCTTTCGCGATACCTGGGAACTGGGTATTCACAGCTATCTGACTTATCTGCGTGATCGTCTGTTACTGGCGCGGGAACTGCTGACGGAATCCGGCAGTGTGTTTGTGCAAATCAGTGATGAGAATGTTCATCATGTCCGCGAGATTATGGATGAAGTGTTCGGTGTTGAGAATTTTGTATCACAAATAACATTTCAAAAAACTGGGAGCATCGAATCTTCATTATTATCATCCACCGTTGATTATATAATATGGTACGTCAAAGATAAGAAGCATACAAAGTATCATCCACTATACAAATGGAGGGAATTGGGCGAAACATCACTTGATCGATATGATATGTTGCTGTTACCCGATGGTAAAACCAGAAGATTGACATCTGAAGAAATGAGCACAGGTAAACTTGCCAATTCAGGCAAACGGTATCAACTTGCACCTTTATATTCAGATGGTGCTTCATCAGAACCGCAAGAATTTGAATTTCAAGGCAAAAAATATTTGCCTCGTACAGATACACATTGGAAAACGCGACCAGAAGGTCTAAAGAAACTTGCTGACGCTAATAGAATTGAAGTGATGGGTACGGTAATACGATACAGAAGATTTGCTGATGACTTTCCAGTAATACCAGTCGGAGATAGATGGGAGTCGATGCAAATAGGTGTTCAGCGTATGTATGTAGTTCAAACAAGTCCCGCTGTTTTTGCACGTTGCATCCTCATGACCACTGATCCAGGCGACTTAGTGTTGGACATCACTTGCGGTTCTGGCACAACGGCTTATGTTGCCGAAAACTGGGGCCGCCGTTGGATAACCTGCGATACGTCACGAGTAGCCATAGCGCTTGCCAAACAGAGATTAATGACAGCAAACTTCGATTACTTTGAATTGGCCCATCCCGAAGAAGGTGTCGGCAGCGGTTTTCAATACAAGACCGTTCCGCACATCACACTTAAATCCATTGCCAATAATGAACCAGCGCCGCAGGAAACACTCTACGATCAACCATTCATCGATAATAAACGCCTGAGAGTGACCGGACCCTTCACGATGGAAGCCGTCCCCGCACCTGTCACCAAAAGTTTTGATGAAGTTGATTCCTCTATTGTTTCATCTGATGCCGGCGTCGAGGTCGCCCGCAGCGGCGAAACGCTACGTCAAAGCGAATGGCGTGACGAATTATTACGCACCGGCGTGCGAGCCAAAGGCGGCAAGACAATAGCGTTCTCTCGCATGGAGGCGGCAAGAGGTTTTCGCTATGTGCAGGCGGAAGCCGAAACCAAAGAGGCGAAACCGCAAAAAGTATATGTGGTTTTCGGCCCGGAACATGCGCCGCTGGAACAGCGCACGGTCGAGCTGGCTTATGAAGAGGTGAAACCCTACAAGCCGGACATCCTTCTTTTTTGCGCTTTGCAGTTTGACGAAGAAGCCGCCAAGGATATTGATGAAATGAATCCGGAAATTACCCGTTGTCTGTTTCTCAAAGCGCAAATGAATGCTGACCTGTTTACCGATGATCTAAAGAAGAAACGTGCCAGCAATGAAAGCTTCTGGCTGATCGGTCAGCCGGATGTCAAATTAAAGCAAATCAAGAGTGGTGATGATAAAGGAAAGTATCAGATCGAAGTTAACGGCTTTGATTACTACAATCCGAAAACGGGCAACGTGGAAAGCGGCGGTAAGGGCGACATCGCCATGTGGATGCTTGATACGGATTACGATGGGCGCAGTCTTTTCCCCTCTCAAGTATTTTTCCCAATGGCCGGTGCAAAAGAAGGCTGGGCAACTATTGCCAGAAATCTGAAGGCGGAAATCGATGAGGATAAAATAGAAGCTTTCGGCGGGACGGTTTCACTGCCCTTTATGCCGGGGAAGGCAGTAGCGGTGAAAATCATTGATGCCCGCGGCATTGAGAGTTTGAAGATAATAAGATTGTAAGGGAGTTAAAAATGATCATTTCACATATCACTCTGAAAAATTGGAAGAACTTCAGAAAGATTGAAGTTGATCTGAAGGAAAGAACCTTTGTGGTTGGACCGAACGCATCGGGGAAATCAAACTTTCTGGATGTGTTCCGATTTTTACGCGACATTGCCAAACCGGGTGGTGGATTACAAAAAGCCATCAGTGATCGGGGTGGTGTTTCCAAATTGCGCTGTCTGGCTGCCCGCAAAGACCCGGAAATTGTCATTAGTATATCGCTTTCCGAATATGGCGCCGAAGAAGTGTTGTGGAAATATGAAATCGGCATTAAGCAGGAACAAACCGGTCATCATTTGCCTTACTTAAGCCGTGAAAAAGTATGGCAGGGTGAGAAACTGATAATTGACCGTCCTAATGATAATAAAGAAGATAAAACAGATAAGGAGCGGCTCAGCCAGACTTTCCTTGAACAAATCAACGCCAACAAGGATTTCAGAGATGTTGCCAAATATCTGGAAAAAGCGCTCTATCTGCACATTATCCCGCAATTATTGAAATATCCGGCTGCGTTTGCCGGTGCAGATTTGCCCGATGACCCGTTCGGCAAGGGCTTTCTGGATAAATTGGCCAAGACTCAGAAGAATACGCGTGAAGCTTGGTTGAAAAGGATTGATGCCGCCTTGCGCATCGCTGTCCCACAGTTGAAAGAGTTGCATTATGCGGAGGAAAACGGCAAACCACATCTGGAAGCGTTTTATGCTCACTGGCGACCTGACGCGGGTAAACAAAAAGAGGAACAGTTTTCTGACGGCACATTGCGCATGATCGCTTTGCTCTGGGCATTGCAGGAAGGCGATGGCCTTCTACTTCTGGAAGAACCGGAGTTGTCACTCAATGCAGCAATCATCTCTAAACTACCCGCTATTATTTATAAAATTCAAAAGCAAAAAAAGCGGCAGGTTATCATGACGTCGCATAGCGCCGATCTCTTACGGGACAAGGGTATATCGTTGCATGAGGTTCTGGTTTTGACACCGGATAAAGAGGGCACAAAAGTCGAGGCGGCGTTTAGTATAAAAGAAGTGCGCGCTATGATGGACGGCGGTATGACACCGGGTGAGGCAATACTGCCTCGCACCGCACCAAGAAATATGGATCAATTACTGCTTGGAATATAAGTATGATACAGTTGAATATTGTCTATGAAGATGAACTCAGCGAAGCGGTAATGAAAAGGCTTTTAAGCTTTTTTCCTAAAAAGTACTTTGTTTCTGAGTCCTACAATAAGCGAGGATTTGCCGCCATCAAAAGAGATTTGCGAAGCTATAATCAGGCTGCACAATATACCCCTTTTTTTGTTTTGACCGATCTCGATCAAAATGAATGTCCGCCGACCTTGATTCGTGAATGGGTGACTTTCAACTGGCATCCGCACCTGATTTTTCGTGTTGCTGTTCGCGAAGCGGAATCGTGGGTTATGGCCGACCGACAAGGATTTGCTAAGTTTGCAGCAGTGGCGTTGAAACATGTGCCGGACAATCCTGACATCCTTAACGATCCCAAAGCAACACTGTTTGAGATAATTAAAAGATCAAAAAAACGGGAGTTAAGAGAGGATATTTTGCCGCGCTATGAGGGCGACCGGATGGGCCCGAATTATAACGGCGCCCTTTCCTTTTTTGTAATGCAGTCATGGGATGTTAAAAACGCCATACAGTTTTCACCGAGTCTCAAAAGAGCATATAATCAACTGCATATCTTTAAGAAACGGGTTAAAAAATGAAAAACATAGATAAACTGATTATCAATTCCCCTTATGCCGTGCCTGAAAAGTATTGGGAATATATTCGTGATACCCGTGAATTCCTCCTTAAAGATGGCCGACGGCCTGCCGGATATGTAGTAGCTTCGGAGAGTTCCAAAGCTTTTGATGATCCGGGCGTGTTTGTGGAAATTGCACTGGTAAATACCATACGTCCGCGTATTGAAAAATGGCGTGAGGCAGATTATCCCGGCGTAACCGGCATTACCAAGCGGCTGCTAAAACACTGGCAAGATCCCGAAGAACGCAAAGACCGCCGGTTTTTCTTCTGTCAGATGGAAGCGATTGAAACACTCATTTGGCTTACTGAAGCGCCGGAAGCTGAGAAAACGGGTATTGTCATCCCGGGGGATGGGGGTGACTTCTCCCGCTGGTGCAGTAAGATGGCCACCGGCACCGGCAAAACAATTATCATGGCGATGCTCATCGCCTGGCAGGTGCTCAATAAGGTTGCCAACAGCAAGGATACCCGCTTTTCCAAAAACGTGCTGGCTGTTGCGCCTGGCTTGACCGTCCGCAGCCGTTTGTCCGTGCTGGAACCAGCCAGTATTGGCAATTACTATGAAGAATTTAATATCGTACCTTCCAGTCTAATGGAAACTCTGCGGCAGGGTAAAGTCAAAATCATTAACTGGCATATGCTGGCGTGGGATAGCGAAGAGCGGCTGGCAAAAAAGAAAACCGTCGATAAGCGCGGCGCGAAAAGCGATGAAGCTTATGTCCGGGAAGTTCTGAAGGATATGTCTGGTGCGTCTAATATTATCGTGATCAATGATGAGGCGCATCATGCCTGGCGGATTCCGGCGGAAAGCAAAGTCAAGGGAATTAAAAAAGAAGACATCGAAGAAAGCACAATTTGGGTCGGCGGTCTCGACAGGATTCACCGGATGCGCGGCATATTGCGATGCTTTGATTTATCGGCAACGCCCTTTGCCCCATCCGGCAAAAAAGCCACGGAAGAAGCTCTTTACCCCTGGATCGTGAGCGATTTTGGCCTCAATGACGCCATTGAATCCGGTCTGGTCAAGACGCCTAGAGTGGTCATTCGTGATGATGGTAAGGTTGATGCTAATTTGCGTTCGCGTCTCTATCATATCTATATGGACGATACCGTTAAAGATGACATCAACCGAAAAGCTGAGGAAAGCGAACCGCTGCCTGATTTAATCAAGAATGCTTATTTGC
>DFZJ01000112.1 GCA_002382045.1 Syntrophaceae bacterium UBA4059 | reverse complement strand
TTACGATATTCGGTTGTCAAAGAGCGGGTGTTTCATTCCGGTAATTTGGAAAAATCAAAAAAATCTTTTACTTGAACAAATTCTGTTACAGTCTCCAAAATGCTTTGCGCCGCGTGTTCACTGACCGGCTGAATGCCGTGCGCAAGAATGGATTTGTTGCGCGCGCTTTGTATATTCTTTATCTTTTCTTCATATTTGAAAAAGCGTTCACCCGCTTCATGGCCCTTCGCGCGAAGAATTATAAATGTCGCCTGAAGCGGCAGTTTCATCATATCAGAATGCGGATCACGGTATTTACGGATGAATTCGTCACGGAATTCCTGCGGAATCTTTGACGGTTTGACTTTGTCATTTGAGCAACCTATCGCTTTCTCAAAGCAAATCTGGCCATAGAGTTCCAACGCCCGGTAGATTCGGGCAGCCGCGTCGTCAAAGCCTTTATCTTCAATGCGTCGGCGCGAATTGTTGATCAATTCCCTGATGAGCAGGGAATGAAAATTCTGCATTTGGTTTGTTTTGACAAGCAGCGTGGACAAATATTCGATATGAATGAGTATTTCCTTAATCAGCTGATCGTATTGCTCACAGGGATAATATTTGAGATATTGCTCCAAAGTGGATAAACCCTTTTGCAGGCAATCATAAGCTTTTTTGTGCAAAAATTGATCCCAGAACAGAAAACCGTTGGCCAGTTGATGAACGAACTTAAAATAGGATTCGATCTGCGGCGGCAACGCCCGAGTGCAGTCATCCATGATTTGAATCGCGGCAGCGTATCTCCGAGCGTTGAACAGCGTAACAATTTGCCGTCTTTCCTCTTCCGCGAAAACCGACCAGGGATTCATGTCGGCGTACATCTTTTCGTGTCCGTTTTGCACAATGCCCAATCCATCTTTTGACCGCTCATCACCGCCCACATAGTTAAAGCCGAAGGCGCGTCCTGCCGTCGCCAGCAAAAGAGCCGCCGACATGACTTTCGTGCCTCCCGTATAATCGACAATGATATCCTGCTCCGGTATGTTGTGTTTTGCCGCCCTTTCGACACATTTTTTAGCGGCTTTGTAACATTCATAAAGTGAATTTGGATTTTCCGTAATTTCGGTTTCGGTTTTTGGTTTGGTTACCGTGTCCTGAAGCACATCACCTGCTTTCAAGACAGAGTCGTGCGAGGCAAAGAAAATTACAACGTCCGGCTGGTGCTCTACAAGACTTTTTTTCAGGGGGTCGGGTGAGCCCCCCAGTGACATGATCATTGCTTTTTTCATAAATATCCTCGATTTAACCGATCAATAAGCGTTCCAATTATTTGGTTACATTGTAATACAATTTTGCATTATAATCTAAACGCCTTTTCACCCCGCCGGTTCAATCCTGACAATCTCCCATGCATTTCCGGTTTTGCGCACGGTGACGCGGGCTTTGGGCAACGTCTTCTTTCCATCAAATAGTTTTTTGTGCAGTCTTGCGTCCGTGGCGGATACGGCTTTGTCCTTTCCCCGAATTTCTGCTTTTTTACTGTCCGGACCTGCCGCGGTGATGACACCGCCCCTTCCCGCATCAAAATAAACGCTTGCCTGTTCCCAGGTTTCTTCAATGATGACGGTTTGCATCGTGGCTTTTTCCTGCACAGGGATTGCCTCCGGCTCTGTCTCGTGGGTGCGTGTGGTGGAAACATTTTCTTGTTCTTCCTGAATAGCGGCCAGCCTTTCGCTTAATGCTTTTGTCATCAGTCCAAGGTTGACCCAGCCAAATGGCCTCAGGCCCTCTGTTTTTGTGCTGTCAGGAATGTCCGATGCCAGCCAGAAGGTGGTGGACTTATTTGAAAAGTCAGGACGCTCGCCCCGTTTTTTCATAATTTTAATATGACGGTGCCCCTCGATGGTTAGTGATTCCGCACCAGAATGCCTGCCAATACGCAAAGGACAAATCCGTCCATCGGCATCTGTACGCAATACTGGCAAACCGGCATTTTGAAGTTCTTCATCTTCCCTTTTCTTTTCTTTTTCATAAAAGGCGTGTGCGCTGCCAAGAACTTTCTCACCGGAGAGCGGCGTTTTTATGATTTCACGGCTCAGTGGCTGCAGGATCTGAATGGTACCGCTAAAAACGGAGCCCGTATCGATAACTTCCAAGATCTGAAAGGGCCCTTTTGCCGGAAACCGGGACGGCGCTTTTTTGGCGTTCACGGCATAGACGATCTTCGTCTTGCAGGGACTCGCCGGATAAAAATCAGAAATCTTAAGTAGTCTAAAGGGGTCGTTTTCCAGCTTTTGGTAATCCAGAAGAGTTTTTTCCAATGTATTTGATGGGTTCCTATCTCTGCGATCAGCGGCAAAAGCGCCGGTTTTGTTTTTAGCCAGCTCGTTCAGGTAAGCCGTCCTCAATGCCCCCTTGATGGCCGATCCAGGAATGTAAGGCTTTTGCGTTGCCGGATGAAACGCCGTCCGGGCTATAGAAAAATTGTTCAGTTCCTGCTGGATTCTTCTTCTATCGCCCGTAGAAATACTCAGAGTTTTCGAATACTGCGCAATCAGCCCCTTACATGCACCTACGCGATGGCCGTCAAAAGACTTTCCCTTCATAAACTTGTAGAGTTCCAGGATGGATTCGACAGTGCCTTTGCCGCAAATGGATGCGTAACGGATTTTGTCCTGTGCGCTCAGGCCGCGGAAAAAATCCATCGGTTCAAAGGTTATCAGTGTCATCCTTTCTTCGCTTAAAATAAATCCCGCCGGATCATAGACTTCGTCGCACCCGATATGCACCGGAGACGCAACTCGAATATAAAATGTTTTTTCTTCCATCATTATTCAATCTCCCATGTTAAAGGCAACCAGGGCGCATACCCCTGAACAACGGTTTCGGGCATAATTTTGGAAACATTCACGCCAGGCCTGCCAAGATAAGGCGTGGCTTTTTTGCCTTTATCTTTTGGAATCAAAACAGCGCCTTCATCCGCCATGATGACGGGGTTCTTGAACGGGTTGGCCGATCGTGCCAGAAAGTCGCCATGCCGGCCAAAGCGCGTAAAGGGCGTAAAGTAACAGTCCCTATAGACGCCGGTTTCAGGTATCGACGGAGCAAGGGTATAACAGGCGCCGGCAGCGGCGGGGATTTGCCGCTGTTGCATGCCACCCATCTCGTAGCGCCCCAAGCCTGTAGACGAATCCCTGCCAAATCCCGATTTCCCGATTCTCTCCATCGCCAAACCAACCCGTCGGATGTCTGTTGCATCCTCATCAATCAGCGCAAACACGGCCAACTCGGTTTCAGGATAGTAATAATAACCGGCATTTTGCTCATAGGGTGCAAACTTGCCTTCACCTGTTGTGTCTGTCATGCGGTTGATCGAATTGTGGGGTTGATGAAAATCTTCGACAAGCGCTTTTTGTGGACTGCCGCGCAAGGCCTTTCTGGTTTCATCGGCCAGGTCTTTCCCAGCCATCTCAATAATATCACTATCGTTTTTAAACATTTCCGGGAACAGCGAAATGCGTAGATCCTCCGAAATCAGCATCCATTTCTTTTCTGCGTTTTCCTTTCTTTCCATCATTGCCGTCTTTTTGTCCACGGCTCTTGAGGGAAACAGGCGGCTAAGGGGAAGATCCGGTCTTTTGACGGCATAATAAAAGCGGTCCTTGTCGCGCAGCTTTGGCCAGGCAGTTGAAAAAACCGCGCAGGGTTTTTCAGCATAGCAGGCTATCCATTGATTCAGCCCGCCGTTCAGGATGGACGCGTCATAGGCTGCCTGCCAGCAAAAATGGCCGAACAGCGTGTCACCTTTGAGCGGTGTGCCGAAACCGGACACAGGCCTGATGGTGATCTCATAGAGTTTCACGGTTATTTACCTCCATTGGCAAAGGGTTTCCGGTTTAAAAATTGTTCCTGCAGGGCCGCATCATCAAAGCAAAATTCAATCCGTCCGTAACCCCGGCTGCCGCTTCCGCCCAGGGCGTCGAGTTCCAGAAGCTTCAGGCCATCGAGCAGGTAGTCCAGAAGGTCGCCTTCGTTTTCTCCAAGCAGTTTGAGGGTGACGGAAAAATCGAATTCGGCGCTTTGAACCACCCGTTCCGTAAACCTGGGATTTCGCGCTGTTCCTTCTATACGGTTGATGGAGTTTTCCGATTTGACTTCAAAATAATCCCAGCGGTTCTGTTTGGCTTTTTCGCGCCAGGCACGGTTGAGGGTGCAGTCCGCAAAGGAAACGCGCGTTGGCCCCAGTTCAGCAGCGCTCGACTCATCCGAATCCGCGCCGCTTGACCCGAATATCTTTAATATTTTCTGACACTTGCTTTTCATGACGCCGTCTAGACCATTCAGGGTTTTCACCTTTACGGGTTCGCCCTTCGTCTTTGTCATCAGTCCGCTTTCCATCTCCAGCAGAGACCGGACCTTGCCTTTGAGGGATGATCCGGGGATGTAGGGTTCCTGGGTGTGGGGGTGTTTGATAACCGGATTGTCCGTGCCGCCGATGTGCATTTCCGTATCGCCCGCGCCAATGTGCAGACCGCTTTTGAGAATAATACGCCCTTTGATTTCTTTAATATCGGTAAGCTGCATAATTAATTCCTCCTATTCGTATTTCCGGTAGAAGCCCATGAAGGCTTCGAAAAAGTTGGCAAAGACATCCAGATCGGCCGGGTTGTGAACCTGCGCGATACAGTCTTTCAGCAAATGGACAAATTCATCCGTAACCAGTGTGTTCCTGCCGTTGGCATAGGCCGCTTTGGCTATCAGCATATTGATGAACGGCAGTATGATGTCCCAGTCTTCGGGATTTCCTTTCGTGTTGGCGTTGAGACGGACAACTTCATCATAAAATTTTCGAATCTGCGTACGTTTGTTATGATCCAGACGCGGCGGACGTCCATCTCTGCCTGGCGTTTGACCTGATTTGGCAATCTCATCGGCAGCTTGTTCTGCAATATCCGAAAATAGTTTCGGATCGATGACCCCCTTGGTTTTGTCTTTGTAAAAACTGATTTTGTTCATGTATTTCCTCCTTACCGGTTATTGTAAATCACATCCCAGAGTGCTATTCTCAGCTTGCCGCCATAGGTCCCAAGCCACGCTGCCGTTTTGTCGAATTCCTTTTTTGCTTCATCTTTTTTTGTTTTGTCGCTGATGTTTTTGCCGACGTTGCGCTCCGCGCTGTATCGGAAAAGCGCCCGCCACTTCAGTGCTTCCATGTCATCCAGATGAATTTCCTTTTCCATAAGCAATATTTTTTCCAGCGCGGCCATCCCGATAAAACGGTTGATCCGTAATAGCTCGGCGTTGTTAATGAAATTGCCGCCGCGCCAGTTTTCCAAAGTTTTCGAGATTTTTCTCAGGGAGACAAATTCTTCCCAGGTGGCCGTTTCGCCAAAGAGGGTAATCCGGTTGCGCCCCGCCTGTTTTGCTGCTGCCAAAGCGTCTTCGGCATTGGCCGCCATCTTGATTAGCGGCGTGTGCGCTTTCTCCAGACTGATGCCGGCTGAAAAATGAATATGCGGATTTTGGCAGACGTAGTCTTTAAAACGTTCCTGCAAATATTCGGCAAGATCGATGATGTGGTTCCACGGTCCGATCAGGAAAAGATCGTCGCCACCCGCGAAAACCGTATAAATGTCACGAAACGCCGGATTCGTTTTCAGCAGATGAGGCAGATAGAGGCAGAAAAAGCCGTGAAGTTGACGGCTTAATGTGGCCAGGCGCGAGAGAGAAAAGCGTCGGTCCGGAATACCGCAAGTCATCAGCATTCCCAGATGGTCAACATCTGCCTTCAAAATACCCAGTGCCTGGATGCCTTTGTAGCTTTTCTTTTCATCCGGTACAGGATTTCTGGCCTTGCAGGCCAGATGGTTGAAGGTCTTTGGCCGGTTTTCCCTGATCGCTTCCACAAGATCCAGCTTTGTTTTTTCATCCGCCGCACCCTCGAGAATCCGATCATCATAGTTATCTTCCCTCGTGTATACGGGAACATATCCATTGATAAACCGGGCAGTGACATCGGCTGCAACTTTTCCATCATCGCTGATGGAAATATCCCAGTATTTCAAAAGTTGCCCTTTTTCGGCCAGGTTGCCCAGTTCGCCGTCTATGAAAGCCACCTGGTATTGATCAAATATCGGCTCCAGCAATTTCGTCTGACCGCCCCGGATGTCCGCATCTTTCCGGGTAATGGCAATCCGGTTTTTTTTGACGATATTTTCCCCCAGAAAAATATGGTCGCAGCAAATTGCGCACAGAGATTGGTCCTTTTGATCTTTTTTACGGCCTTCGGCCCGGGAACTGGACGGCCGCTTGCCGCAGTATGGGCAAAGCGGCGGATTCAGGCTGTTGTCGAAGGTGTCCAGAAACCCTTCCACTACGCCTGCGTACTTGTCCGGATCGAACTTGTGGTATTTGCGGGCGGCCATTGCTTCTGAGAGGCTTTCGTAAGCTTGCACAAAACGGCCCGCTTCAAAGTCCTCTGGTTTCGCCTCCACGATGGAAACGCCAAAAGCGTTGACCCCGATGGTTTTCCGGACCAGCCACTCATTGATTGATGTTTCAGCGGCGGCAACAGCCTGTCTTGCCGATTTGGTATTGGGGGCAATGATGGTGAATTTACCCGCCGCGTTTAGCAGCATGGATGTCGAGGGAAGACCGATGCCCCGGCAGATCATATCGGCCGCCAGTTCACACATCAGAGAAACAGCAAACGACCGGCCTCGAAGAATCTTCGATCGGCTCTTCCCCGATTCGCCGCTGTCGCTGAATATAAAATCCTGAATGCCGTAAAAATCACCTCCGATGAGAAGAAACTTTGTCTGCTGCCGGTCCCGAATTGCCTCCACGGTCAGAGTCTGCGTCTCTCGATGGTAAAGATACAGGGCGGCCGACAGTGCCGCCGTGCTCTTTGAATGATCATACAAGGAAACATCCGGGACAACTTTGCCCGCTCTGGCCGCGGGAATAGCGGAGGTGTAAAGCAGCATCAGGCTTTCAAAATGTTCAAACCAGAGTTCGATGTTCTCATCTTTGTGCAACAGCCGCTCAAGCGCATAAATAAATTCATCGAATAACTGCTTGTAGTCCTGATTTGCCTGCGCCGAACTTTCGCTTAGTAGTGCGGCCTCTTTCGAAATCGGGAAAATATTCAGGGCGGACATTTCTTTCAAAGGATAATGCCAGTTGTAGTCCTTCTTTTTTTCATCCAGCAAGCCTTCAAAAAGCGGCAGGAGGCGGGTCTTTTTGTAATCCTGAAAGGCAATGGCTTTATTGTATTCCTCAAATTTTTCCCTGTCCCAACCGCTGCTAATCCGATCGGCCATCGCTATGATCCACTGCAGTGGTGTTTCCGGCACATGATGGCCAGCCGATAAATTAATGAAAGCGTCTTCCAAACCCCATTGCGCCTTATTCAACTGCCTGGGCAGAAGCTTTTCGATCTGTTCGATAAAGGCCGCCGTGTAAACCGCATGCCGATGAGTGTGCGCTCCGTTGAAGAACGGCTGATAGAGGCCCGCATTGGCATTCAGATACTCCGGCGTGGCATACATCGCTTCCTGGGCCATTTTCCCGATGTCGTGCAGCAGTCCGGCCAGCGCCACTTTTAATACAGTGTCATCCATAAATAACCTCCCCGCTTTTTTGGTTCGTGTGCATTGTAGCAAAATCCTTATGATACTCTCCAGCGCGGCAACGTTGCCGC
>DFZJ01000155.1 GCA_002382045.1 Syntrophaceae bacterium UBA4059 | reverse complement strand
GTCGTTGTCGTCTGTAAAGATGTTGTTCTGAATAATGTGATTGAGCGATGCCTGAAAGATATTTACCAGGTCGTGGCTTTCAACAACATGCCGTCGGCGCTTGACTATATCTATAATTCCATTCCCAACCTCATCGTCATGAGCATTACGGATGATGATTCGGTGGGCCGCAATGTTTTGAATGATTTAAAGTCCGATCCGATGTTCCAGCAGCTGCCGGTTCTGGCGGTTCTGCCTGAAAAATTCACGATTACTGATTGGGCGAACTTGCTGGTGGAGGATTATATCCGTCGACCGGATTTAGCGGCTGACTTCATGGCGCGCGTTAATCTGTCCATCCTGCGTTCAGAGCGAATCGTAGAAATTAACCCCCTGACGCGCCTGCCGGGCAATATTTCCATCAACAAGGAAATACAGGAGCGTATCGACGGTAAAAAAGAATTTGCGTTCGGCTATGCCGATCTTGATTATTTCAAACCCTTTAACGACCGTTACGGTTTCAGCCGCGGCGATGAGGTGATCAAGATGACCGGCCGCATTATTCTGGGCGTGATCAAAAGCAAACAGCCGCAGGGCAGTTTTATCGGTCATGTCGGTGGCGATGATTTCGTTTTTATTATTGATACGGCGTTGGTGGAAGAAGCGGCAACAGAGATTATCAAGGCTTTCGACAGCTTGATTACCGGACTGTATGACCACGCGGATTTGAAACAGGGCTTTATTAAATCCTTTGACCGTGCAGGCAAAGCCTCTCAATTTCCGGTGATGGGCATCTCCATCGGCATTACCGAAACGCGCAACCGCGCGTTTACGCACTACGGAGAAATTACCGAGATCGCCGCCGATATGAAAAAATTCGCCAAACGTTTTACGGGCAGCTGTTATAAAACGGATCAAAGACAAACCGATCCGCAGCCGGAATAAAGAGATCGATCAATGCAATCTGGTATTCATTCATGTGAGGTAAATTGTTGATGGACGAAATGCTTGAACTGGGCCGACAGGTTCTGGCGGCCCAACCCTTTAGCGTTTTAATCGGAGCGGAGTTGATCGGTTTTTCTGTCGGCAGCGCTGAGTTAAAAGTGCCCATCAAACATGAACTCAAACAGCAGCACGGGTTTCTGCATGGGGGCGTTGTCAGCTACGCGGCGGACAACGCGCTGACCTATGTGGGTGGCAGTGTGCTGGGCCCGGACGTTGTTACATCGGAATACAAAATCAACTACGTGAGGCCGGCGATGGGTGATTACATTATCGCGCGTGCGACGGCGGTTTACGTTGGAAAAACCCAGGCGGTCTGCCGGTGCGATGTCTTTGCCGTTAAAGACGCAAAAGAAAGTCTGTGCGCGACGGCCCAGGGCACCATTACCAAGCTTGGACAGTCCAAATAGCCCCGATCCTCGCAATTCAAATAAAGCAATATCTTGTAAATATTTGCTTGTAAAGAATATGGATATTTGATTAATAATAAAAGAGAATTTAAACAGTTCATGATGTTTGATCATAGACCGCTTAAAAAGAGTTTTGGTGTTAAAAAAGGTGAGCAATGGAAGAGCCATCAATAATTAATTTGCAATCTGAAATCAAGCAGTTGAGACAGGATATTACAGATCTGAAAGAGGTTAAAGGGGATCTTGAACATTTGCTGCATATGGTTTCAGACGGTATGATGATGATCAGTGAAGAGGGTTTGATCACCTATGTGAACAGGGCGCTGGAACGGATCGTCGGTTACAAAAGCCAGGATATGATCGGCCATCATTTCAGTGATCCGAGATGGAATATCAAATGTATCGACGCGGTTTCAGGTTCGGATGATTCTGTTTTTCAAAGTGTTTTTGAGACGGGTCAGGACCTTACGGATAAAGTCTGCCGGATAGGGGTTGATGAAGACAAACAACGGATTTTACTCATCAATGCCCTTGTTCATCATGATGAACAAGGGAACATGCGGGGGGTTGCCGCCATTATTCGCGATCGTACGGAACTGAGCCGTGTAAAGGCGGAAAATCAGGAAATTAAAACGGTATACGAACGTCTTGCACAATATGCCGATGAGGCGATTTTCCGTATCCAGGCGGATACTGGCCGGATGATCTACATTAATGACGCTGCGGAAGAAATTTTAGGCTATTCTCTTGCCGACTATCTGTCGGATCCCAGAGTGCGGATGAAGGTGATCGATGACGAGCATCTCAAAACCTGGATTGGCGCGGTCGACGAAAAAAAAGGCGCAAAAAATGTTTTAAGAAATATTATCATAACCTGCACAGGCAGCGAAGGACAGACGGTAACGATGGAATTTACGGTGATTGCCGTCCAGAACGATGCGGGTGACATCCTTTATTTTGAATGCATCGGACGTGACGTTACCGTGCGAAGGTTTATGGAAGCGGAACTGGCCAAGGCGCAGAAACTCGAATCGATTGGTCTTTTAGCCGGCGGCATCGCTCATGACTTCAATAATATTATGACGGCTGTTTTCGGTTCTCTGGCTCTGGCAAAAATGGAAGCCATTCCAGACAGCTCAATTTATACAAGGCTGGTCAGCGCCGAAGAACACTGCATGCGAGCGAAGACACTGACCCGGAAGCTGTTGACGTATTCCCGGGGAGGGTCTCCGCAGCGAAAAACGGCGTCCATCGCTAATGTCATTCGCGATGCAGTCAATTTATCCTTAAGCGGGAAAAATATTGATTGCCGATTTGAGCTTCCCGATGATCTCTGGTCGGCGCAAATTGATGAGAGTCAAATGCATCAAGTGGTCCATTCCCTTGTAACCAACGCCGCCGAAGCCATGCCCCAGGGAGGCGCCATTGAAATTGGCGCTCAAAATGTGAATTTAACCGCGGATCAGATACAGCCGCTCAAGGCGGGTCATTATATCAAATGGTTTGTCCGGGATCGCGGCGTGGGCATCTCGCGGGAGCATATGAAAAAGCTCTTTGACCCTTACTTTACCACCAAGCAAATGGCCAGCGTCAAAGGAATGGGACTGGGGCTGGCTATTTGCTATTCGATTGTGAAAAGCCATGAAGGAATGATTATAGCCGACTCCATTCCCGGGAGCGGAACAACCTTTACCGTTTACATTCCGGCCTCCAACGGCGAAAAAGATGAAAAAAAACCGGCTGCCGCAAAAGAGGCGGAGGTCGCACCCAGACAGAATATTCTTCTGGTTGATGATGAACAAATTCTTCTGGATGTAACCGGCAGTATGTTGCAGCATATCGGCTACAATGTTGTCACGGCAAAAAATCATCGCGACGCGATGGAATATTATCAACGGGCCAAGGAAGAAGGCAACCCTTTTTCGCTGATTATCATGGACTTGACCATGCGCGGCGATGAGGGGGGCGAAATCGCGATTGGCCGATGGAAAAATGCCCATCCGGAAGTGAAAGCCGTGATTTCCAGCGGCTACATGAATGATCCGGTTATTGAAGAATACTGGAAATACGGCTTTGTCGGGGCAATGGTCAAACCTTACTCGCTGATGGAGCTGAAAAATTCCCTGGAAAAAATTCTGGCGGGCACGGACAACGCAAAAATGTAAGGAGAATCTATGGGTGAAGGCATCAATGATTATACGAAAAATATTGTTGATCTGAGACGCCACATGTGGATGGAGGGCATCGAAGTGGAATTGCGGCGGCTGATCTGGCAGATTGCCGTGGTCGGCAAATACATCTCCGCTAAAATCCATGAATCCAACCGCAAACTGGCCGGGTTTAAAAATATTTTTGGCGAGGAACAACTGGCGCTGGATCGTGTCACCGACGATATCCTGAAATGCAAATTACAGAACTCCGGGTTTGTGAGCCACTATGCTTCCGAGGAACTGGAAGACATCGTGGCCATCGGTACAGGCAAGGAACAATATATTGTCACCGCTGATCCGCTCGACGGTTCGTCGCTGGTGGACACCAATCTGTCCATCGGCACGATCATCGGCATTCACCGGAAATCCATTTTTGATTGCGGAAGGAATTCGATGGTAGCCGCGCTTTACATTACTTACGGTCCGCTGATCACGATGATCTATTCGGCGGGCAAGGGTGCGCATGAGTTTGTTCTGGACAGAGAAGGGGAATATGTTCTTTCCGAAGAAAGAATTCAGCTCAAGGAAAAGGGGTCTATTTTTTCACCCGGCGGCTTGCGCCGCGACTGGACAGATGCGCATTTGAAGTTCATTGAGAAGCTGGAAGAGGACGGCTATAAGCTGCGATACAGCGGCGGATTTGTTCCCGACATCAATCAGATTTTGATTAAAAGGGGCGGTCTTTTCACCTATCCTGCATTGAAGAAATCACCTCAGGGTAAACTGCGGCTGTTGTTTGAACTGCAGCCGATGGCTTTTATTGCGGAGCAGGCCGGTGGCCTGGCCACGGACGGCAAAGACGATATTTTGTCCTTGAAAGTAACATCGGTTAATCAGCGTTCGCCGATTTACATCGGCTCGGCTTCGGAAGTGACGATGGCGGGACAATTCCTGTCGCAATAATTACAGTATAGAAGGAGCAGCCATGATTTACGAAAACAAAGATCAAATGAAAAAAGGATGCGAAAACATACTTGCCTGTGACGATGATGATGTCCGCATTTTAGATGAAGGCAAATTTCAAAGTAAATTAATTGATGATTTGATTTATACGGTCGTGTTCAGTCCCGATCCCGGAACGAAGGAAGCCGCGGCCTTTCTGATTCGCAGGGGAGCGGCGGCGCTGGGAATTATGTCCGCGTCGATTCAATCACTTTATGAGGCGATGGGCCGAAAGGAAGTTGGCGGTTTTACCGTTCCGGCGATCAATCTTCGCGGTATGACCTATGATGCCGCACAGGCTGTTTTCCGCGCCGCGATGAAAGGAAACGTGGGGCCGGTCCTTTTTGAAATTGCCCGTTCCGAAATCGATTACACCAGCCAAAGACCACAGGAATATACCTGTGCGATCACTGCGGCGGCCGTCAAATCCGGCTGGCGCGGCCCGATTTTTATCCAGGGCGATCATTTTCAGATAAATGCCAAAAAATTTGCCGCGGACGCGGATAAAGAAACGCAGACGGTCAAGAACCTGATTTGGGAAGCTATTGAAAGCGGATTTTACAACATCGACATTGATACGTCCACGCTGGTTGATTTGTCTCAACCCACGATCAAGGACCAGCAAAGAACCAATTTCTCACTGGCGGCGGAGCTGACCACCATGATTCGTGATCTGGAACCGGAAGGCGTCACCATATCCGTGGGCGGCGAGATCGGCGAGGTGGGCGGTAAGAACAGCACCGTCGAGGAACTGCAGGCCTACATGGACGGTTACCTGGAAGAACTCAAAAAGCGCGGCGATGACTTCAAGGGGATCAGCAAAATCAGCGTGCAGACCGGAACAACGCACGGCGGCATCCCGCTGGCTGACGGCACGGTCGCTGAAGTTAAAATTGATTTTGACGTTTTGGAAAAGTTGTCTGAAATATCCCGTTTAAAATACGGCCTGTCCGGCGCGGTTCAGCACGGCGCATCCACCCTGCCTGACGAAGCGTTTGACCGCTTTCCCGCCACCGGCACCGCCGAGATTCATCTGGCGACCGGTTTCCAAAATATGATTCTGGACAGCAAAAAATTCCCGGCGGATCTGCGGACGAAGATTTATGACTATTTGAAAACCAATATGAAAGACGAACGGAAAGAAAAAGATACGGAAGAACAATTCATCTACAAGACCCGCAAGAAAGTATTCGGGCCGTTCAAACTGGAATTATGGCATTTGCCGGCGGATGTTCGCCGCGGCATCTGCGCCGAGCTGGAGCGTCAATTTGCATTTCTCTTTGACAAGCTCAAAGTCAACAATACCAGGGGCATTATGGATAAATATATCAAGCCGGTTGATGTGCCGCTGAAAATGCCCGCGGCGCTGAAGGGCTAAACGCAGACAGGATTGATCTGAATCATGAAAGCGGCTGTTCTGGAGAAAATTACGAGCGTTCGTGAGAATCCACAGCCGCTTTCTTTTGTGGAACTTCCCGAACCCGTGCCCGCGGAGCGTCAGATTTTAGTTCGTGTTTCCGCCTGCGGCGTCTGCCATACCGAACTCGATGAAATCGAAGGCCGGACACCCCCATCTTCTTT
>DFZJ01000214.1:2879-4666 GCA_002382045.1 Syntrophaceae bacterium UBA4059 | reverse complement strand
GTTTCAACCTTCTTCACCCTCCCCTAACCCCTCCCCTCAAGGGAGGGGAACAACAGCATTCATTCTTACCACCCTGATAATTTAATCTCCCCTCGCGGGAGGGGCAGGGTCCATCCCAATCTATACCGTGCTGCGTATTGTCCTCCCCTCCCCTCCCCTCCCCTCGCGGGAGGGGCAGGGGGAGGGGGACGTTCCCCTTCATTTCTTCAGCAGCTGCGCCAGCTGTTTCGCCCAGTAGGTGATGATGATATCCGCGCCGGCCCTTTTGATGGACGTAAGGCTCTCCAGCATGGCTTTTTCTTCATCCAGCCAGCCCAACTGAGCGGCGGCTTTGATCATGGAATATTCGCCGCTCACATGATACGCGGCCAGCGGCAGATCGAATTCCTGCTTGGCGCGGCAGATAATATCCAGATAAGCCAGCGCCGGCTTCACCATGATCATGTCCGCGCCTTCGGAGACATCCAGGGAGATTTCCCGAATGGCTTCATCGCCGTTGGCCGGGTCCATCTGATAGGTTTTACGGTCGCCGAATTGCGGCGCGCTTTCAGCCGCCTCCCGGAAAGGACCATAAAACGAGGAGGCGTACTTCGCGGAATAGGCCACGATCGGAATATCTTCCAGCGTGTTTTCATCGAGCGCTTCCCGGATGGCCGCAATCTGCCCGTCCATCATGGCCGATGGCGCAACCATATCCGCGCCGGCTTTCACCTGCGACAGGGCTGTTTCCGCCAGCACTTCCAGCGTCAGGTCGTTTTGCACCTGGCCTTTTTCCAGAATGCCGCAATGGCCGTGGCTGGTGTATTCACACAGACAGACATCCGTAATCACCAGCATATCGGGAACTTCGTTTTTAATTCTTTTCACCGCCTGCTGCACGATGCCGTCTTTGGCAAAGGCACCCGTACCCTGCTCGTCTTTCTTGGACGGAATGCCGAAGAGCAGCAACGCCGGGATTCCCAGTTCAAAGGCATCACGGGCCTCGCGAGCGATGTAATCCACCGAAAGTTGAAACTGGCCGGGCATGGAATTAATCGGCTTTTTAACGCTCTTACCGGGAACCGCAAACAGCGGGTAAACCAGATCATCCACACTTAATTTCGTTTCGCGGACCAGACGACGGAAATTTTCGTTTTTTCTTACTCTTCGGGAGCGATATTCCGGAAATTGCATTGGTTAACCTCCCTTGTTGCTGACGCTTTTCAGGCGCTGGAGCTCTTCTTTATATTTGGCCAGTTCAGCGCTTGTTTCCCGCAGCCGGCAGGCCAGCACTTCAGCCACCATTTGATAGAACATCGAACAAAATGCCACCTTATCATCATTGTAAAGACTGTCCATAAAAGAAACATCCGTTGCCAGACATACAACATCGTCCATGGCCTCAATGGACGCCGAACGGGGACAGCCGTCAATCACACACATCTCTCCGAAGATATCTCCCGTGCGTCTCAGCGTGTCTATCTCCTCGCCATTTTTAATGATGCGGACATGGCCGCTGATTAAAAAATAAATCCAGTTATCATAGCTTCCTTCCTCAATGATGGTTTCCCCCGCAAAGTATTTTTTCACATTGCTGAAGTTGAAAAGCTTGCCAATGTCCCTTTTGCCAAAAGCATGCAGCACCGGAACATTTTTTAATTTCTCTATTAATTCTAAATTTTCTTTCAACAATTCAACTTTCATTTTTACCCCTCCCTTTGCGTAATTTCTTCATCTGTAAGGTAACAGGCGGGATCGGGTCCCCAGACATCGCCTGCCGATTCCGCCCGCGCCCGGAAGTTGCCGCC
>DFZJ01000214.1:0-2804 GCA_002382045.1 Syntrophaceae bacterium UBA4059 | reverse complement strand
ATGCCGACACCGGAGGAGTTGCCTTCGTTCATTTCCAGAAGTTCCAGCACTTGCGCCGCGCGCACCGGGTCTTCTTTTTTCATCTTCAAGTATAGATACGGACCATCGGCATGATTGTCCACGGTCAGAATTTCCGGCTTCAGGCCGTCGTTAAACATGGCTCTGGTTTTCGCGGCAATTAAATCCAGAAGCTGGCGCGTTTCCTCATGCGTCAGGTCCTCTTCGCGCAGCTTGGAACCCCGTCCGGTATACACCAGATGGTAAAAACACATCCGTTCGATTTTTTCCTTTCTCAGGAGATCGAACATGTCGGGAACATCGGCCACGTTATGTTGGTTAACCGTGAAGCGTAAGCCCACCTTGATGCCCGCCTCGCGGCAGTTGCGGATGCCTTTGATCGCCTTTTCAAACGCCCCCTTGCTGCCGCGGAACCGGTCATGCGTTTTTTGAAGGCCGTCCAGGCTTACTCCCACGTAGGACAGGCCGATTTTTTTGAGCCCGGCCGTAATCTCCTTCGTCATGAGGGTGCCGTTGGTGGAAATGACCGCACGCATGCCTTTGTCCGTCGCGTACTGCGCCAGTTCCAGCAGATCGGGGCGCATAAGCGGCTCGCCGCCGGAAAACAAAATCACCGGCGCGCCGAAAGCCGCCAGATCGTCAATGAGCTTCTTGCCTTCTTCGGTCGTCAGTTCGTCGGGATAGTCGATATCAGCGGAAGCCGAATAACAGTGAATGCACTTGAGATTGCANNAGATGCGAAGGCAGTTGCCCGGAATGCCGGTTGTACCTGAGCACATCGGAAGGCTCCACCGCCCCGCAGTATAATTTGGAAATACCGATCATTTATTTTCCTCTCCAGGAAGAGCTTTGTCTTTAAAATACTGGATGAGCGACTGCACCAGACCGTTCATCGTATATTCTTCCTGCGTCATATCAATCCGGAGGCCGGCTTTTTTAGCGGCCACCGCCGTCACCGGCCCGATGCACGCTGTTTTGATCTGAGGCGGCAGCACATAACCTTCGCCCATAATTTCGATAAAATTAGTCACGGTAGATGAGCTGGTAAAGGTGACCACATCCACCTCGCCCGCCTCAATTAATGCCGTCAGATCTTCTTTTTTCGCGCCCGAATTAATCGTCCGGTAGGTGGTGACGACATCAACCAAAGCGCCCACTTTCTTCAAACCTTCGGGCAGAATGTCACGGGCGATCTTCGCGCGCGGAATCAAAATTTTCTTTCCGGACAAATCCAGCGCCGCGAAGGATTTCAGAATCCCTTCGGCCATAAATTCATCAGGCACCAGATCCACCCGGATGCCTCTGGCTTCAATCTGCGACGCCGTGGCCGGACCAATGCAGCAGATTTTTATTCCTTTGAGATCACGCACGTCCCTGCCCTTTTCCCGCAGGCGGTCAAAAAAGAAATGCACGCCGTTGGCGCTGGTGAAAATAAGCCAGTGGTAGTTCGAAAGCGTTTCCAGCGCCTGATCCAGTTCGCTCCAGTCTGAAGGCGGCACAATGCTGATGGTCGGAAAGGCAATGACAGAAGCGCCTTCAGCAGCCAGCAATCTCGCCAGATCATCAGCCTGCCGTTCGGGACGCGTGATGACGACGCCAAGGCCGAACAGCGGCTTTTGATCAAACCAAGCCAGCGTTTCTCTCAAGTCAACAACCGGGCCGACAACCAGAATGGCCGGAGGCTTAAAATGACGGGCCGTGGCCAATTCAACGATCGTGGCCAGCGTCCCGGCGACGATTTCCTGGTGCGGCGTGGTGCCGCGGCGAATCAACGCCGCCGGCGTTTCCGGTGATTTGCCGTGCGCCATCAGCGCCCCGGTAATCTGCGCCAGATTCTTCACGCCCATCAGAAAAACCAGCGTACCGATCCCCGTCAGCGCCTGCCAGTTAATATCGCTTTGTTCCTTGGTCGGATCTTCATGGCCGGTGATAAACGCCACCGTGGAGGTAAGCCCCCGGTGTGTGAGCGGAATCCCTGCATAGGCCGGAACCGCAATAGCCGACGTAACGCCGGGAATCACTTCAAACGGAACACCCTGAGCCGCCAGCACTTCGGCCTCCTCGCCGCCGCGTCCGAAAATAAAAGGATCGCCGCCCTTGAGACGGGCAACGGTGTTGCCGGCCAAGGCTTCTTTAGCCAGCAGTTCGTTAATTTTGTCCTGCGACAGCGTGTGGTCGCCGCCCTTTTTACCCGCGTAAATGAAACGGGCCTGCACAGGCGCGTATTTGAGCAGTTCTTCATTAACGAGGTTATCATAGATCACGACATCGGCCCGGCGAAGGCACTCGACGGCTTTGACGGTAATCAACCCCGCATCCCCCGGCCCCGCGCCAATGATATAAACTTTTCCTGATTTCGTTTTTTCAGCCATATTTTCAGCACACCAGTCCCGTCATTCCCGCGGAAGCGGGAATCCAGAAATTTATAAAACGAGTATCCCCATTTCTATTGAACGACCTCATCATATAAATCCTTCCAGCCGGGATTCTTTTCTTCTATCAATTTTAGTTTCCATTCCCTGTTCCATTTCTTAATTTGCTTCTCTCTCGTGATCGCTTTCTCTATTTCGGCATGAACTTCATAATACACGAGATCATGAACATTATACTTCTTTGAGAATCCATTCGCCAGATTCTGTTTATGCTCATATACTCGCTTCACCAAATCACTGGTAACACCAATATACAACGTTCCATTTTTTTGACTTGCCAAAATATAAACATAAGATTGTTGCATAAGCAAAAACCGTTATTAAAAAACCATAGGGGTAGGAACAACGCATTGG
>DFZJ01000151.1 GCA_002382045.1 Syntrophaceae bacterium UBA4059 | reverse complement strand
CGCTTTGCGATCGGGCGCTCCTGATTGCCTATGCCAAAAATATCAGCAGAATTGACCGCAAGGTCATCCGCCATGCGGCGCGTGATATAGGGAGTGGGTATTTTCAGAAGACCATCAGCAGTGAAAGGAAATCATGGTTGCGGTTGACCACTTAAACGCCGCCGGAATTTCTTGACCCATGGGGAGTTATGAGTTACATAAATGACGCTCTAAATAAAGTCCAGAAGGAAAAGGAGTCATCCTGCGCGCCTTACGAAAGCAGCGTTGCGTTGGAGGACAAGAAACCCGATAAAAGACGGAAGTGGTTTTCGGTAATCGGCCTCGCGATCGTTTTTTTCTATGCCGCAGGAATGCTTGTTTGGCTGTATTGGCCGGATGTCCGTAAGACAGGTTCGGTTGTAACGCCTGTTCAAAGTCCGGGCATCGCAACGGTTCCGTCCATAAAGGGCTTGCCCGCCGCAGAGGTTCCTGAAACGGCGACGCCTCAGCCCCTGACGCCTGCTGATGTTGCCGCTCCGATGCCTGCGATAGTTGAAAAGAAGTCTGCAGCGGATAAAACGTTAGCCGTGGAGAAGAAGGAAAAAAAGCAAAACGTGGTCATTCCGGCGGGAGAAATGAAACAGGACGCGTCGCCAATGCCTGCCCGGAAAGACACAAGCGCCCTTTATGCGCAGGCCCTACGAAGACAAAGCAAAGGGGATCTGGAAGAAGCGAAAGCCCTTTATAGAAAAGTCATCAAAGCAGATCCGCGTCATGTGTCCGCCTTGAACAATTTAGGTGTGATTTTCATGAACCAGAAAATGTATGAAAAGGCCGTTGCAAGTTTTAGTGAAGCGCTTCATATCCGACACAATTATGTTGACGCGCACTATAATCTGGCCTGTCTTTACGCGCAAAAAAATGATACAAAACAAAGCCTGTTTTACCTGAAAAACGCGATGGTTCTTAATCCGGTGGTCAGGCAATGGGCGGCCCGGGATGACGATTTAAGAAACCTTGCCGATCTGCCCGAGTTCAACAAAATCATGCAGATGCGGAAAAAATGAAATGGCATTCATGAAAAACCACAATGGACTATGGATAATATACATCGCGGCGGCGGTATTTTTAATGATGGGCGGGACTATGCCCGGATTTGCCGCGCGGATAGATGATGGTAAGCCTGCCCAACCGTTATCAACCATGACGTCGCCTGCAACGCCGGCCCCGGCCAAGGGAAAGTCTCCCTCTGTGAATCAAGACAGGATGGGAACTGTCGCGCAACCGTCTGCCCCCGTTATACCCGAGACACCTCCGTCCGTTTCCGAAGCTTCGCAGGCGCCCCTGCAGGCCAAAACCGAAACCGCGCCATCAACAACGGCTGCCGGACAGGAAACCATTTTACGCAAAGCGGATGATAAGGCATTACCGAGAAAGACGGCCAAAGAGCCTGCCGTTAGAAAGACCGCCGATAAATACGTCACGCTGGATTTCGATAACGTAAATATAGAAGTATTTGTGAAATTCGTCAGCGAACTGACCGGCAGGAATTTTATCATCGACGAAAAAGTCAGGGGTAAGGTCACGATCTTTTCGCCCAGGAAAATTCCACTGCGTGACGTTTATAAAGTATTTCTGTCGGTTCTGGAAATCAACGGCTTTGCCACGGTTCCGGTGGGCGACATGATCAAGATTGTTCCTTCGGTTGTCGCGCGCGAAAAGAGCGTGGAAACAAGGGTTAAAAAGGATAGTTCCGATCCGGATGACCGGATGGTCACCCAGATCGTCGTGCTGGAGCGGGCCAACCCCGACGAAGTCAAACGTGTACTGGATCCGATTATTTCCAAATCCAGTTCGGTGCTGTCCTATCCGCCGGCGGGCATTCTGATTATCACTGATTATCTGTCCAACGTGCGGCGTTTGCAGGAAATCGTTAAAGCGCTGGATGTGGAAGGCGCGGGCGAACAGATTACCTACCTGCCGCTGCAAAATGCCTCCGCGTCGGAAGTGGCCAAGTCTCTGGCGAACGTATTTCAGCAGCGACGACCCAACCTGACTCCGATTCGGATGGTGGCCGATCCCAGAACCAATTCTCTGATTATCTTTGCCAGCGTTGCCGATACGGAAAGCGTGCGCAAGCTTGTGGCGATGATGGATAAAGACGTGCCGCGCGGTGAGTCTAACATTCAGGTCTATCGTTTGCAAAACAGCATTGCCGAAGATCTGGCCAAGGTCCTCAATAATATTATTAAAGAACCAGGCGTGACGGCCGGAGGTTCGGCAGGCGCGGCGGTGCAACGGATTGCCGCGCCCGTTGTGTCCAAAAATGTTCAAATCGTCCCGGATAAGGCCACCAATACCCTGGTGATCATGGCCGAACGGGAAGACTATAAAGTTCTGGAAAATATTATCAAGCAGCTTGATGTGCCGCGGCCGATGGTTTACATTGAAGCTTTGATTATGGAAGTCAAAGCCAATAAGGATTTCTCGCTGGGCGTGGAATGGCGAGGCGTGAAGGACACGGGCTCCCTGTCGGGTTTTGATTCCGGCAGAACGGCAGCTTTTGTCGGCTCCGGCACCGGCGTCATGTCAAGCTTAACGAACGCTGCCGGTGCCCTGGCATTTCCCAGTGGTTTTTCCATGGGAATTATCGGCGCGGGCATTAAAATCGGTGACCTTATTTTTCCCACAATAGGCGCAATGGTTCAGGCTTATAAATATGATTCCGATGTGTCGATTCTTTCGACGCCGCAGCTCCTGACGCTGGATAATGAGGAAGCGGAAATCAATGTCGGCGAGAACGTGCCCTATCTTACACGGCAGGATTCAACAACAACATCCGCTCAGTATCCGGTTAATTACAACACGTATGACTACAAAGATGTCGGCGTCATCCTGAACATCACGCCGCATATCAACGAGGAGAATTTTATTCGCCTGAAAATATCCCAGCAGGTCACCAAAGTGATCTCCGGCGTAACTACAGACACGACGAAACCATCGATACCCACAACCTTGAAAAGGACGGCCAAGACGACGGTAGTCGTTAAAGACAAGGAAACCGTTGTCATCGGGGGAATGATCGGTGACAGCACGGATGACAGCACCAACAAAGTTCCCTTGCTGGGCGATATACCCATTCTGGGCTGGCTTTTTAAGGCCAAGACGGTGAAGCGGGAAAAAACAAACCTGTATATCTTTTTAACGCCGCACATTGTCCGCACGCAGCAGGATGCCGCCAGTTTGTACCAGGATAAAAGAGACTCCATGGGCGAGGTGGTCGAAGGAATCATTAAGTTGAACGAACGGAAGCAGGAGCAATCTCCCTCCGAAACTGAAGAACCTGACGACAGCAGCGACCCGGCCAATCCTTCAAGATAAAGGCAGCATAGCTTATGTCCACCATTCTAACAGCCTTGAATGCCTCCGCAGGGATTGATAAAAAAGTTGCCGTCCCACAAAGAAAAAATGCGTCATCGCTTGATGAAAAATTACTGGCCGCGGGCGTCTTGCCTGAGGCGCTTGCCGAAGCGCACGGCGCAAAAGGCAGGGGCGGGGGGGGATTTTTTGAACTGTTGACCCGCAAAAAAGCCATCGATGAAATCCGGCTCTTGCGTATTTTATCGGAACATTTTGACATTCCTTTCTGGCGGGAACTGCCGATGGAGAGCATCAACATTGATTTTACGCAAAGCGTTCCCATCCAATTTTTAAAAAAACACAAAATGGTTCCGATTATCACCGTCGAATCCCAGGTCATTGCCGTCAATGATCCCGCGAATTTTCAACCCGCCGATGATTTGC
>DFZJ01000162.1 GCA_002382045.1 Syntrophaceae bacterium UBA4059 | reverse complement strand
TGGTGGATGGTGGATGGTGGATGGTAAGATTAATGAATCAGTTTTAAACCCGGATTACGCTATAAGCCACCGGGCAGGTGATCAATCGTGATAATTATCTGGCGTTTATAACCTGACAGCGGCCGGCAATATTATTGCGCAAACATTTCCGCCAGCGTTGAAATCACTTCTTCCTGGGTACCCGCGTCAATACTGCCGAGTTTTTTAACAAGTCTGGTTTTATCGACCGTTCTTATTTGATCCAAAACAATCTGGCCTTTTTTCCCTTTGAATGAGCAGGTTACACGCGTGGGGTAACTGCGGCCTTTGGTCGTCATGGGCGCAACAATAACCGTCGCAATAAATTTATTCATTTCATCCGGCGATATAATCAGGCAAGGTCTGGATTTGCGAATTTCACTGCCCATGGTCGGATCAAGATTAATCAAAAAGACATCAAAGCGCTTGACTACCATACCCATTCATCCTCATCCCAGCGTGATGCGTCCGGCTGGACCGTATCCAGCACTTGATCATCGCCGTTTTCAGCCATCAGGCGGAATTGATTCTCCCAGTCTTCGCGTGGATAAGAAGCCCGACGGATGATAATTTTTTCATCTTCGACCTCCAAGTCCACTTCCTTGCCCAGTCGGCTTTGCTCTAAAATGACTTTGGGAAGACGTATTCCCTGAGAATTTCCGATGCGAATAATATTTGCTCTCATACGCTCATGCTCCTTGATCAATGTGGCTACATTATAATTACATTTATAAAATTGGTCAAGCAAAAAGAGTGGATGGACTTTGTGAGCACTTTACCCGGAGCAACGCACCGGGTAATTGATGGAGGAAACTGTAATCTCCCCTCCCCCGATGGGAGGAGATTGTGTCGTAATAGCGGAAATCAGCATAAAAGTCGTCATACCGGCGCAGGCCGGTATCCAGAACTAAATGATTTTCCTGGATTCCGTGTCGCGCTTCGCTTGCACGGAATGACAAAAAAGGTAATTGCGACACCGTCTCCCGTGGAGGACATTATTTCTTGATTACTTTCTGATGGTCATTTTCCCTTCATTATATTTGTGTATCAACATCGAGATGAGGGATTGATACGGAATGCCTTCTTCAATAGCTTTCGCCCGGATTTTCTTTAAATCCCTTTCCGTCATTCGGATATTGATCCGCATTTGCTTGTTCAGGCTATAGCGGGCGACTGACTCGTATTTCTGCTTTTCTTTTTTAGTCAGATCGGAGACCCATTCTTCATTCTCCAGCAACTCCGCCAATTGTTTTTCGTCGTCATCTAAATATACATTTTTTTTCATTGCTTATCTCCCAGATACTTCTTTGTTGCTTTTCTGTTGGGGATGATTGTTTTTAAAAATATTTTCTCATCATCCTCAACATACGGCACTGAATAGATGTAATCTGCAATCCTCACCAGAAATACTTTCTGATTAGGATATTTTTCCGGATTCGGATGGGTTAGCCTATCTATTAAATCACCCGTTGCTATGGCCAATTCAACTTGCTCAAATGAAACACCTCGTACTTTTTTAAGCATTTCATTTTTTTCGTCATTCCAGTCAAAATATTTCATAAGTGTGTGCCTATTGTATTCCTGAATCTAAATTAGCAGCGAATGATATTTCTGTCAAATATATTTTCTTCAGGAAATAGGCATTAAAAATGACACCACCGTAAAAAGTCAAACTTCGCGCGCTTGGCATTCATGCGTAATCTGGCCGTTCCTATTTATTTAATAACATTTCGCGGAACTGATTTAAAATTGGATTATCCGCAATTGGTGGGGCGTAGGAAGTTGTTTTTTCGATTACTTTCCACCTCCGCCGAGAGACTGTGTCACAATGTCATTGCTATTCTTTACTAAAAAGGCTATGTATTTGTTAGTGTTTCTCGATTTCGTCGCAGGGATTGAATTTCATGATCGATGTATCAAAGCAGATAGTCTTTTGGAAAGACAGCGCCATGGAAGATTTGGCCGTTGCCCGGCAACTCCTAAGAAACTTCACTGCCAGCAATGGTTTCGTTAGTGGCATGTATTTAATTCCCCTCTTTTTTAAAGAGGGGGTAGGGGAGATTTTATTCAGGACTGCGCTGTCTAAAAAATCCCCCTCCATCCCCCTTTAAGAAAGGGGGAAGAAGAAACCGTGGCCATATCGAGCAGTTTCTTCCATTTATAACCCGGTGCATAGCATCGGGTAAATTGCTCGTAAACAGCGGACGCACGAGGCATGGACTTTTCTTCGCACATCTCGCTTTAGAAAAAATTCTCAAGGCTGTTGTTTGCAAACAGACAAATGACATGGCGCCCCGCCTTCATAATCTAGTGCGGCTGTATGAACTTGCTGCACTTCCGGTGGATACCGCGAAAATAGAAATATTGGCAGAAATGAACGCATTCAATATCGAAGGCCGATATCCGGAATCTTTGATAAAAACCACCCACAAAGGAGGAGTCGTTGACCTATATGACTCAGACGGAAGGAGTTTTTAAATGGTTAATGAATCAGTCTTAAATGGTGTTCGTAAATATTTACGCGCCCTGCGCGAACAAGGCGTTGCTGTAAAGTTTGGCGTTGTTTTTGGATCGCAGGTTGCAGGCAACGCGAATGTCTGGAGTGATATTGATTTGCTTGTTATCTCCCCCAAGTATGACGACCAGCGAAGCCGTGACGATATCAATCTATTGTGGCGGATCGCGTCAAGAACAGATAATCGAATCGAACCTATCCCCTGTGGCGAGAGACAGTGGTTGGAAGACAATTCCAGCATCATTATCGAAATAGCAAGGCGATCTGGTGAAGCCGTAACCGTTCCTTCTGAGTAAAAACACCCAAGATGATATATTCAGGACATGAGGTTGCAATGCCTTTTTCTGCGGAAAATTAATCCGCGGCGCTGCCACGGAGGCCGGCGGCCAGATTCAGGTTAATGTCAATAATAATCTTGAGTTTCTCCGGTTCAGGTTGCGCCATCACCTCAATGATTCTATTATCGATAAAGACACTCAGCGTCAGAATGTTGTTGCGAATCTCAATGGGCAGGGGATTGTCGTCGCTGGCGAGTTCCGACTGCAGGATACTCCAGACGATCTGGTTGATCCGGAGAGCCTCGTCCAGCGCCGCATCATGACCGGGCGCATCCCAGTTCTTCCGGCAATCGGATAGAAGGAGCGCGCAGCGTGTCAGCGCGGCGGCTTCGATATCCCGTCCGGACATGTTTTCATTTGTATTCTGAGCTGTTCGATAGGCGTCGATTTGATTTGTGTACATCACGCACCCCAATTTTCTTTTGTTAGACCTGTCATTCTGTCGGCATTTGCGGGAGAAACATTTAGCCCGGAACCGGGCGATGTCGTTTTTTTAGCGCCGGAATACACAATCCGTTTGAAAAAAAAATGGTTCAATCTGCAACGATTGAACCATCCAGCGGGGCTGAAGCCCCGCACTACATTTTGTTAAGACCTATTGCCTATAGCCCTGAACCGCTGAACCTCTGAACCCCTGAACCCCTGAACCCCTGAACCTTTCTTTTATCATTCCGTTCCGCTTCCGCGTAATCCCGCGGCCAGGTTCAGATTGATGTCAATCAGAATCTGGAGCTTTTCTGGCGCGGGGCTGGCCATGACGTCGATGATCCTTTTGTCGATAAAGACGCTGAGCGTGAGGAGATTGTTGCGAACCTCAATGGGCAGAGGGTTATCATCATTGGCCAGTTCCGATTGCAGAATACTCCAGACCACCTGGTTGTTTCTCAGCGCTTCGCTCAGATGCGCATCACGACCAACGGCATTCCAATTATTCTGACAAGCGGAAAGCATCAGCGCGCAGCGCGTCAGAGCTGCGGCTTCGATATCCCGTCCGGACATGTTTTCATTAGTATTCTGAGCTGTTCTATAAGCTTCGATTTGCTGTGCGTACACGGTTGATAACCTCCTGCTCATATTCAATAAGTTTTTTGGTCAGTTTCAGCGCCTGGTAATACCGTTCATCCAGTATTTTTTCGCTGATCTCCTGCAGAACCGGCTTTCTGCTGGGCGCTGCCCGGGCGACATCCTTCACCAGTTCCCAGAATGTTTTGTGGTGCTCCGGCAGATTCTTCCCATC
>DFZJ01000161.1 GCA_002382045.1 Syntrophaceae bacterium UBA4059 | reverse complement strand
TGGTTTACAGAATGTTCGATTTCCGTAAGTTACGTAAAAATTGATGATCATGTTCGCAGGCATGAGCGTTTTGCTTTTGCAACGCCCATCCTCATCAAAGCAGGAGAGAACCCATGAGCGCAAGGAAAATTGATGTTTCCGAAAAACAAAAGGAACGCGATCCCGACTTGATCAATGCCGAAGTCGCCTTGAAGCGCACCGCTCAGAAGGCAAGACAAAGAGCCGGGCAGGCGGGCATCGGCGTTGTTGTTGTGCAGGATGGAAAAATCGTCGAAGAGTGGCCCGACCGATCACGCTGACCAAATCATATCATTCCCGGGTGGCTTTTCTCAAATCGATATGACAGTAGCCACCAGGGTTCTTCTTCAAATAGCCTTGATGGTATTCTTCCGCCTTGTAAAATTGATTGGCCGGTAAAATCTCAGTGACTATTTCTTGGGCATACGCACCGGATTTTGCCAATCGCTCCAAAGAAGCTTTTGCGGCGCCCTCCTGTTTCGGATGGGTGTAAAATATGGCGGATCGGTATTGACTGCCCACATCATTCCCCTGCTGATTTCGGCTGGTGGGATCGTGTATTTCCCAAAAATGCTGAAGCAGCCTTTCATAACTGACGATCTTCGGGTTAAAAATGACCCGAACCGCTTCGGCATGCCCCGTTTCACCGGTGCAGACTTCCTCGTATGTGGGGTTTTTCTTAGTTCCACCGGTATAACCGGATTCGCTTTTGATGACGCCTTTGACCCGCCTGAAATATTCCTCCACCCCCCAGAAACAACCGGCTGCAAAGATCGCTGTTTCCGTATGCCGGTCGGATTTGTCGCCAAATAAATACAGGTACTCACTATACCCCGCTTCTTCCATTTTTTCCTTCGGGATGAATTTCAGGGACGCAGAATTCATGCAGTACCTCTGACCCGTTGGCGCCGGACCGTCGTCAAAAACATGCCCCAGATGAATATCCGCCTTTGTACTGCGCACTTCTCTGCGCGTCATGAAATTACTGTTGTCCACCTTTTCAAACACGACGGTTTTTTCGATGGGTCGGGTAAAGCTGGGCCATCCTGTACCGGAATCAAACTTGTCCAGGGAGCTGAACAGCGCTTCCCCGGAAACAATATCCACATAGATCCCTGCCCGATGATTGTCCCAGTATTCGTTTTTAAAAGGAGCCTCCGTGGCGTTTTTTAAAGCCACATCGCATTGAAGCGGCGTCATCTCTTTCTTAGCCTTTTCTACCATTGCTTTTTTATCCTGCATCTCCGTTCCTTTCTTTTGCTCTGTCTCACCGCTTGAAAAACCCAGTATGATCAGGAGCCCCAACAACAGGCTGATTGCCAAAACAGATAAATATCGTTTTCTCATGGTCTCACCTCGCACATAAGATAATGCGTGTCATCCGATAAGGCAATAGTCATTGAAGATACTACAAGAAACATCTAATACTTTCAGGGATAAGCGGTGCTTTCAGAAGGTGACCGACAGGCCGCATTTGGTGAGTTTCCGAAAAACTGATCCAAGAACAAGGGATCTGGCTATTGAAGGCTTATTTTTGTTCCGCCGAATTTAAGACGCTCTTGTAAATATCTTTGGCCAAAATCGGGAAGACGGTTTTCTGAAAATCCATATCATCCATGTAGCGCGTGACGATGCCGTCATTGTCCGCCATGCGCTGCACCATCAAGTCTTTAATCAATTCCTGAATGCCCAGTTCAAACTTCTCCAGCGTATTGGCTTTGGCGGTCTGGATGACCTTATCATCCTTGGAGGCCTTTTCCTTGATCTGTTCAAAGAAGAGCCTGTCCTCCTCGGAAAAGTCCGTTCCGAAACGATCATTCAAGGCCTGAATGATCTCGGAGAGCGGCTTCTGTTCATCTTTTGATTTGCTTGTCCCCACCGCAGTCGGGCTTTTCACGCCGTAAGTGTCGCCACCCTCCATCACAATCGCACCTGAAGAAACTCTCTCGATCCGGTAATATTGCAGGTCAACTTCTCTTTCCGGATGGGGATTAACACCATCATCATCGAGGCTCAGGTGCGTGGTCAAAAAGCGGCCGTAACTATAGAGCATTTCCAGTTCCTGATCTGAATACGGGATAATCTGGCTGATGAAGGAATAAAAACGGGTGTAAGCGGTTAACTTTTCGTAAAATTTTTCTTTGGTATCGTCATCCAGCGCTTTAAACCTGTCCACGGCCGGCTGAATATGCTTTTCCATCCGGGCATGATCGGATGGATTCTGTTTGTATTGCGGCAGGTAGAAGATTTGACAAAAGGCTTCGACTTCCGACCACTGATAAACCTGCATTGTGTTTAATTCGTGCTTGAGCTGTTCCAGATGATTGGGATCGGAGGGCTCCTGCAAGGTCGTCACGTTGTAATATGGTTTAAACGCCAGGTAAATATTTTCCGCCTCGTTGACAAAATCGAGCACAAACGGCGGCTCTTTCCCGGCGCGTGTTCGATTCAGGCGCGAAAGCGTCTGAACAGCCTGCACGCCATCCAGACGCTTGTCCACATACATGGCGCAAAGGAGCGGCTGATCAAAACCGGTCTGGTATTTATTGGCAACCAGCAATACCTGATAGTCGGACGTATCAAACTTGTCCGGCAACTGGCCTTCCGAAATATTCTTCCCCGTCACCACATCAATATTCATGCCCGGTTCGGTGTATTCCAGGCTCGTTTCCGGGTCCTTCACGGTTCCGCTGAAGGCCACCAGCGGGCGGATATCCGTATAGTGATGCTCTTCAATATATTTTTGAAAAGACAACATATAGCGCACGGCGCTCAGGCGCGAACCGGCCACGACCATCGCCTTGGCGCGGCCACCCACCTTGTGTTTGACATGCTGACGGAAATGCTCCACCATGATTTCCGTCTTCTGTTCGATATTGTGCGGATGCAGCGCCATAAACTTCGCCAGTTTCTTGGCCGCCTTCTTCTTGGGCATGGCCGGATCATCTTCCGCTTTTTTCACCAGCCGGTAATAGGTTTTGTAAGTCGTGTATCTGGTGAGCACATCCAGAATAAAGCCTTCCTCAATGGCCTGCTTCATGGAATAGGTGTGAAAAGATTCCGGCTTGCCGCTGACACCGACACGACCGAAAAGCTCCAGCGTTTTTCCCTTGGGCGTCGCGGTAAAAGCAAAAAAGCTCAGGTTTTTCTGACGGCCGCGCGATTCCATGACCGCGTTTAGTCCATCTTCCCAATCTGCCGGTTGCTCATCATCCGCATCCCCTGTGCCATTTTGCGTTCCTGCACCCAGAATGCGTTTTAATTCTCTGGCCGTCTCGCCGGTCTGGCTGGAATGGGCTTCATCCACAATGACAGCGTATTTTCGCGCGGCGATGGCCGTCTCCCATTCTTTGGCTTTTAAAATAGAAGCCTCGTCGGGATTATCCAAGTTTTCGGCACCGGCAACATGCAAGAGACCCTTCAGGATAAAGGGGAACTTCTGCAAGGTGGTCATCACAATTTTGGTGCCGTCCACCAGGGCTTGAGCAAGCTGCCTGGCATCCTCATCAATGGCTTTGACCACACCCTGCGCGTGTTCAATCTGATAGATGGCATCCTGAAGCTGCTTATCCAGGACGCGGCGGTCGGTGATGACGATGACGCAATCGTAAATCTTTTCATCTTCTGCCGTATGCAGACTCGACAGGCGATGCGAAAGCCAGGAAATACTGTTGGTCTTGCCGCTGCCGGCGGAATGCTGAATCAGATAATTCTCGCCGGATTTTTCAGTCCGGGCGATGTTAACCAGTTTGCGCACGGAATCCAACTGATGATAGCGGGGAAAGACCATTGTTTCGCGGGTGGTCTTCTTGCGTCCGCCGTTGCCGTCGTCCACCGTTTCTTCGGCGGTTTCCAGAAAGACAAAACTGCCCACGATATCCAGAAAACTTTCGCGCGCAAGAACTTCTTCCCAGAAGTAGCCGGTGCGATGGCCGGAAGGATGCTGGGGATTGCCCTTGCCACACTCGATTTCTCCCGGATGACTGCCGCGATTAAAGGGAAGGAAAAAGGTCTTGCCGCCATTGAGGCGTGTGGCCATGTGGACTTCATCGGGATCAACCGCAAAATGCACCACCGCGCCTTTTTTGAACAAAAAGAGTGGAGCCCGCGGATCGCGGTCCGTCTTGTATTGGTAAACCGCATTTTTCCAGGTCTGGCCGGTAAAGGGATTTTTTATTTCCACCGTAGCAAACGGGATACCGTTGAGAGACAACACCATATCGACCGTGCTGCCGTCCGTTGGATGACACGGTACTTGCCTTGTAACATGCAGGCGGTTTTGCTCAAACAGGATTTGAGTTTCCTGCACAAGCCCGTGCGCGGGTTTGAAGAAAGCCAGCTTGAAAGTTTTGCCGTAGAATTTGAAGCCATGCCGGAGAATGTGAATCGTTCCCTTGGTGTTGCGTTCTTTGACCAGCGTGTCGATCAGCTTGCCGGAGAGTTCCGCGCCTTGGAGTTTTTCCATTTGCTTCCAAAGATCGGCCTGCGTGGTCTTGATGAAGTCCAGGACATAATCGGGAAAGACGGCCTTTGGCTTGTCCCACAAAAAATTGTCGCCGGACTCCCAGCCGCGAGCTGCCAGCGTTTCCTGAATATAAGCTTCAAAGGCTTTTTCCGTTGTGGCTTTCATGAATATATCTCCTTTGAATCATATCCAGGACAGGCACAGGGGCTTGCACCTACGGGATTATTTTCATCGGTTTGCCAATTGATTGGATTGTTAATGATGTATTCTCTGACACGATTTAATTCATCGTCATTGCGGATGATGTGTTCATAGTAATTACATTGCCAGATCGGGACACCTGGTGTTTGCCGCATTTCATTGATCTGTCTGGTCACGGCAGATTTGAATCCCCGAATGATCGCCCCAATCGTATTTGATGGTGATTGAAATTTGGTTTCATGTTTCGTTTGCGTTTTTGTAGGGGCGTATTGCAATACGCCCCTACATTCATTGATCATGATAATTCCATGAACATGATTCGGCATAATTATAAATTCATCCAATTCAACATTGGCGCGCATTTCCGGTGTTTTCATCCATTCGCGTCTTACAATGTCACCATATTCATTCGTCGTTATTTCATCATCGTTAATAAAACAAAAAAGACATTCACGGTTATGCGTACATACTGTAATAAAATACGCCCCTGTCTGGGAATAATCGTATCCCTTCAATCTGATAGAATGTCTGTGATGGATTGCGGGATTATATTTCATGTGTTTTTCCAACCCGTAGGGGCACGATGCATCGTGTCCCTACCATGATTTTTCCGGTCACTGCCGCACTGATAAGCCCGGTGCGATATTCCTTGAGCTTCTCGATGACTGTTTCCACTTTGGCTATCAATGCAGCTATTTTGTTAGTTTCATGATCAAGGAAATCGACAATGACTTGCTGTTCAGGGAAAGGTGGGATAAAAACTTTGTAAGGACTAATTTGTTCGGTTGATAATTGGCTTACAGCAGTACTCCCGCCAAAAAAATTAAGCATACTATTTATAAAATAGACATAATATTTACAGGGAACCTTTTTCTTTGGAGTCAAAACAAGCAACCGAATAATTGCGTCATATTCATGGTCTCTATAAGTTGCATAGCCAATTTCGCCTCTTCCAGTTACTGTTATCGTATTTGACTTAAAAAAAGGCTTACTAGAAAAACCATATACTTCATTAGATTTTATTGAATTTGTATAGATTGGATAAAAGTGTTGTTCTGTTTTTTCTTCTGAGTAAAATTCCTCTTTAAGATCACCCCCAGCTTTTATATCAAAAAGATGGCGTAAACTTACAACAGCCCAATGTTCCGGCACATCGCCCAGCCATTCCACGCCGGATGGTTTCATTTTAACTTTCGGGCTCAGGCCTTTGGTGACAGCACGGGAGATAAGCGCCGTGCGCTTTTCTTTCAGAAGTTCAATGAGCTTTTGCTTTTTGCTGATAAGCGAATCAATACGCCCCGTCTCACGGTCGAGAAAAGCGGCAATGGTTTGTTGTTCGGAAAAGGGGGGCAGAGGAATCAATGCCTCGCCAATGGCACTTTTAGGAAGTCCATAACGTGTGACCCCTGTGGCTGCTATCTGAAACTGGTGATTAACTTGACTGCATTGTAACTCGCGAAGCAAATACCTACCAGATAATTTTTCTTTTTTGGGACGGATAATTGCAAGATGATAGCCACAAACAAGATCAGGGGTCGTTTTTGTAACAAGCGCCGAAATTGCGATATCGTCCCATGATTCTGAATCTTTCGTAATAACAACGTCTTCTTCATTAAGATGAAATTTCTCAATCTCTTCCTTCGTCGCGGTTGTTTCCATCAACTCCATATCCGAAGTTATAAAATCATTATAATAAACATCTGTGTAGTTACAAAGTTTTACTGGCACTTCATTTTCGGATGGCACTTTATCAACGTTGCTTACCCAGTGGATTGCGGAAGTCTTCAGACGTTTTACTTCCCAATGCTCCGGCAAATCGCCCAGCCATTCCACACCGGATTTTTTATATTTTGGATAAGCAGGATATTTCATACAACACCATGATTGAGCGCCAGAAAAAAAGTAACCCTCCATGGTGCGCAGATCCGACGGGATGCGTGGAGGGTGTTGTTGGTTTTAATATTATTAAAAAGATCGCGCAAAGTCAAATCATGGTTACACCGGCAAACATCATGCAAGGTACGAGTGCCGGCGTCCAGAACATTTTGCAATAACTGGATTTCGGCCTTCCAGACTGTGTCGCAATTTTTATTTGTCATTACGAGACGCCTCTCAGGCGTCGTGGTAATCTCATGTGTTCGGTAACTTATGGGATTGCTTCGGTCACTACACACCCTCCTGAAAAACTTGAACAGGTCATTGCGAACGAAGTGAAGCAATCTCGGGTTAGTTAGATTGCCACGCAGACCAAGGGTCTGCTCGCAATGACAGCTTGTGTTTCTTCCATTTATAACCTGGTGCGTAGCTCCGGGTAAATTGCTCGCAATGACGTTCCGACACAGTCTGTTCGCCGGAATGACGAAAAACAGCGATTTATAATTTTTTGCAAGACGGTCAGGATTTGCCCAAAAAGGACCAGCCGAATTTCGCATATTAAACAGATGCGCGGCAGGTTTGGCGTAACTGCGATAACAATTTACAATTATGCTCGCCAGTCGAATTTTATTGTTCATCCCCGGCCTCTTCTTCCGTGTTTCCTGCTTCGATCAATTGCGTCCATTCGTGCATTTTCTGCTTTAATAAGGATTTGGGAATCAGTTTATGCTCATATTCGGCCACAAGAGCCGGGGAAAGTGTACGGCTTAATGCATATTCAACCACTTCATCATCTTTATTGCGACAGAGCAAAACACCGATGCTGGGATTTTCGTGTGGGCGTTTATGATCCCTGTCGAGGGCTTCGAGATAAAAGGAAATCTGTCCCAGATGCTCGGGCTCGAATTTTCCGGTTTTCAGCTCAAAAGCCACCAGACACCGTAAGTCGCGATGATAAAAAAGCAGGTCTATTTCAAAATCCGTATTGCCGACTTGAAGACGGACTTTTTCCCCGACAAATGTAAAACCATCGCCTAATTCCAGTAGAAACCGGCAAAGATTTTTTAAAAGCGCTTCTTGCAAATCTTTTTCAAGATATGGTTCCGGCAAATTAATGAAGTCGATCAAATAACTGTCTTTAAAGACACCGCTTACATCCTGTGGTAATTCTCTCACCGCCGGCGAGAGTTTTTGCGAGGCCAGAGCGGTCCTTTCAAAAACAGCCCTTTTAATCTGGTTTTCCAGTTCACGTGAAGACCATCTTGCTTTAGCGGCAGCCTGAACATAGAACTCTTTTTCTTCAAGTGTCTTGCATTGGGCCATGATCATGCAATGGTTCGTCCAGGATAATTCTCTCAGCAGTGCCGAGAGTTTTGGATTAGCATGGTACAATTCAAAAAGCTGCTTCATCCTCCAGAGGTTTTGCGCCGAATATCCTTTGATGTCCGGGGCTTTTTGCAACAACCAGGATGATAATTCCTTGACCACGCCTTTGCCCCAACCAGCTTCGGCCACCTTGCGCGAGAGATACGCCCCCACGGACCAATAGGTTTCTATCATGACCACATTGATTGATCGATAGGCTTGAAAACGGCCTGCTTGAATAAGCTTTAAAACTTCCGAAAAATCTCTCTCCTGCGCTATAGGCGGATTGGCTGATTTTTTCATTTTATTTGCCCCCATTGCTGCCGGTCACTTCCGCCAGCAGACCGACTATTTCCATTTCCAGACCTTTGATGTCCGCCTCGATGGCTTCCAAGGGGCGCGGCGGTTCGTAGCGGTAAAAATGCCGATTGAGTGGGATTTCATAACCTACTTTTGTTTTGCCGTGATCCACCCAGGCATCCGGCACATGGGGCAACACCTCGCGCCGGAAATAATCGTCAATATTTTCTTTCAGCGGCACATTTTCTGTATCGCGCAGATCGGCATCCGGTTCGGGATTTCCTTTTGCGTCACGGCAAATCTCGGCCGTTTCATCTTTTTCGCCCAGGGCTTCCAGAATGATTTTGTTTTCCGACGCAGAAAGTCTGACGCCGGATTGATGGTCAGCCTCTTTCAATACCTGCTGAAATTCCGGCCGGTCTTTGAAAAGCTGCCCTCGGGTCTTTTTTGACAGTTGGGCCAGAAAATCCTTAATGGCCTGCTGGCGTTTGATGCCTTCTGTGATTTCCCGCCTTCGGATTTTCTCATTCTTCTTGTCGCTGGTGGCGATTTTCTGAAAGGCTTTAATGTCATTGAGTCTTTTGATTCTTTCAGCGCTGGCCTGAAAGTTCAGTCTCAGGGGACGCTCGACGGTGATCTTGTTGAACCCGAAGTCTTTGTTGTCAAAAATTTTGGAGATGATGACCGATTTCTTCACGCCGTCAACTTCAGTTTTTCGCTTTTCATCATGGGCAAAGTTTCCATAAATACGGGTGATCTCGGCTATCTGGTCGGGTCGGTTGTCTTCGCCGTCGCCAATCTGATTGCGCTTGTTGCCCAGACTCTTGCGCATCTTGACGTAGAACGCCCGCGCATCGATGAGCTGAATCTTTCCCTTGCGCTTTCTTTCCTTCCGGTTGGTCACGATCCAGATATAAGTGGAAATGCCTGTGTTATAGAAAAGCTGATCCGGCAGGGCGACAATTGCTTCCAGCCAGTCATTTTCAATAATCCACTGGCGGATATTGGATTCGCCGCTGCCCGCGTCGCCGGTGAAAAGCGGCGATCCGTTAAAGACAATCCCGATGCGGCTGCCGCCGTCCTTTGTTTGGCGCATTTTGGAAATCATGTGCTGGATAAACAATAGAGAACCGTCATTGATGCGCGGCAGGCCCGCCCCGAAGCGGCCGTCGTAACCCAACTTCTCATGTTCGTTGGTGATGGTCTTTTGCTGCTGCTTCCACTCGACGCCAAAAGGGGGATTGGCCAGCATGTAATCAAATTTCTCTGTTTTAAAGCCATCCTGTTCAAAAGTGCATTCCGGCTTGATGTGGTCTGCTTCTTCTCCCTTGATCAGCATGTCGGCGCGGCAGATCGCATAGGCTTCGTCATTCCAGTCCTGACCATATAGCTTCGGTTGCGCCTCCGTATTGAGTGTGCGGATATAATTTTCTGCAACAGAGAGCATGCCACCGGTGCCGCAGGCCGGGTCATAGATGGTTTTAACCACGTGGCTTTTGCGTAGATCGGTTTCGGGAGAGAGCAACAGGTTCACCATCAGCTTGATGACTTCACGCGGCGTGAAATGCTCTCCTGCTTCTTCGTTGGCCTGTTCCGCACCGATCCGGATCAACTCTTCAAAGACATAGCCCATCTGCATGTTGTCGATTTTGGCAGGCGACAGATCCACTTCATCGGAGGCAAATTTCTTGATAACCTCATAAAGCAGGTTCTTTTCGTTCATCTTGTGGATCTGGACTCCGAAGTCAAAACGCTCAAATATCTGCCGGACATTGGGGGAAAAAGCATTGATGTAACTGTTGAGGTGTTGAGCAATGTGGAGACTCCATTTAAAAAAGCTTTTATCGTTGTTTATTATGTGTAGAATTTATTTTGAAAACGCCGAAGTAGCATCGACGTTGACGTGTGGATTTTTAAACCTTTAGAACTGACATGTCAAATGTACAATTCCCGGGAGAACACCATGTCAATTATTACTATGCTTATTCTATATGTGACTTTGCCGTTGTAACGGCAAGGTCTTTGTCTTTAGTCAGGAGCCACCATTGCGGCTTCGTGGTGTGCGGGCCTGCTTCTTTTTCCCTGCCCCGGCTGTAATACCAATGACCGAATCGCTCGACGGTGGCAAACGGATGATTCCCCGCGCATAAAACACTGCACGTCCGGATTTCCTTAAAGTAGATGGTTTCGTCCGGCGTTTCCTCATTGGCCATGTCAGCGGGCAAAACAATGCGGGAAACATCCACACCCTGAGCTTCTTTCTGATCCAGCCACTCTGAAATGTTCATGATCTCTTCTCCTCTTATTTATCAGTCATGATGCTGATGGCCCCGCTCCTTGCGGACAAAAAGCGCACAGTCCATTTCGGAATTGGCATAGACGTCAACCGACGGCATGCGCGCGGATTTGAAACCTATTGCGCGGCAACCATAGGGAAACCTTCGTTCATAGGTAATATAGAAGTGCTCACAGAAGAAACAATTAATAAGGGTTCCTTCTTTTTTGTCGTCGGCCATTCCCTAATCCTTGTACCTTGAACCCTGAACCGTGAACCCTTTCCCTATGTTTCCGAAAGCTTTTCCAGATTCAGTTTATCCGTCAGAAGCTTGTTGGCTTCATCCAGTTTTTCCTGCGCCGAATAAACCGCGACGGCGCAGGTCCCGGCGGCTTTTTCAAAATAGCCGGCCAGCGCGTTCCTTACTTTTCGCGGCGTCGCGGAAAATATCTGATCCCGGAAGGACTGACGCATCGGATCGGTGACGCCGATAAAATGCCGCATCAGGGCGACGTACCCGCGCCCTGACGGATCAAGAGGCTTATCGAGTGCGCTCAGCGTGCTGATGATGGCTTTTTCCATGTCGTCGTCAGACATATCATTTTGTGAATAATATTTCTGCGCTTCGTGAAAGACATTCAGCGTTTCGACGATATGCGGATCGCGATAGGACAGAAACGCGAAAATCCCCAGCGTCGCGTCGAATGAAGACATGCCGCCGTAAGCGCCGCCCTGAACACGGATATATTTGTAAAGGTAGCTGTTGGATAGCTCCCGCGACGCCAGCATCAGGAGCGCGGCAGACGGGTCATTGTAGGCGGGCGCCGCCATGGCGCGGGCGACATAAGAAACCTGTGTGGGAACGGCAATGCCCGCATAGACGGGCGCAAGGGACGGCTGGTTCGACCTGTCCGCGCGATGACCTACCGGCAGTTTTGCAAGCAAACTTTCGATCTGGTCGTCAACCAGTTGAAAGCCGTCGGCCCCGGCGGTGACGTTGATCGTCAGATTATTTTTATGAAAGATGATCGCTTTTAACTGATCCAGCTTTTCGCGCAGGTTCTTTTTGGAGACATCGAAATCACCCGCCTGCTGCTGAACAAATCGCAACTGGGTCCGGCCATGCCATTGTTCATCGCGATAAGCCGGCAGCGTAAGCGCCGCGCCTGCCGCCCGTTTGGCAAAGACGTGTCCGGACGGGACAATGGAGGATTGCAGATTATTTTTCCGTTCCGCAAGTAAATCATACATCCTTGCTTCCTGTTCCAGATCACCGTCGCAGAGAATATCGTAAACGGTGTCAAACGCGTCCGGAAGGGTGCGATAAAGCGCTTTAAAAGAAAAAATCATTTTCTGCCAGGTGTCGGTCGCATCCGCCGAAAAACCGGCGGACAGATCATAACCGAATCCACCCATATTCAACGCGATGCGTTTGGACATTTCATCATACGTCAAACCCGCCGCGCCCATGCCGGTCATGATTTTACCCAAGAGCGGCAGGTAAAGCTGAAGGTCTTCGGGAACATGCGCAATATCAAAAGCCAGATCGACATAAGCGATGCCGTTGGTGAACAGGTCATGTTCCAGAACTGGCACGGACTGGAGCGTCTTGTACTCCGTTGGAATGGTCTCCACCTCTCTGGGAACATCTTCCAGATGTAATTTAGGCAGCGTTGCGGCGGCTTCGGGCGAATCGGTGGCGGACTGAAATGCTTTCAGCCGGGCGGCCTGCTCGTCGATTTGCCGCAGTTGTTCTTTCGAAAAACCGGCTTTTAAAGCCGCCATTTTCTGCCTTAACTTTGCATCATTCTTTTGGCTGAAATCCGGATCCGGTTCCATGACGGCAAGCAGGCGGTGGGGGTTATCCACCAGCCACTTTTGGATCATTTTCTGGAAGACCCGCGGATCATCCGCCCAGCTTTTGCGGATATTTTCAATCATGCGGGAAAAATCAAGGCCGATCAGTGGATCGCCGTCATACAGCCAGGTTTGAAAAACGTTGCCCATCAACGTAATGCCATAGGGGTAAGAACCGCGGGAAATTTCCTTGCCGTGAAATTCGACCTGATGCAGAATGCCCTCCACCAATTCCCGGTCAAATCCTTCGGATACAATCTTCCGCAATGTATCGTCGATGAGCTTTTCAATTTTCGGAATGTCGGCACTTTGCACGTTGCGCAAACCGGCGCAAAACAAGAGCTGCTTCAGATCGGATTCCATCCCGGAAACCGGCGACATATCTTCGCCCAGACCCGAATCAATCAAAGCCTGGCGCAGGGGGGCGGCCGCACTGCCCACCAGCAGGCCTGAAATAATTTCCAGCATCAGGACCGTTTCAAAATCTTTGTTTTCCGCCAGCATCCAGGCCACATTGACGATGGTCTTCCCCGTTAGCGACTCGTCACTGCCTACGGGATAGACGCCGGAAACACGCCTGGGCGCCGTAAAAAAAGGCTGGCTTTTAATCGACGAATCCACGTCCACCCGGTCAAATCCGGCCAGCATCTCCGATAGAAATTCCAGATGCTCCGCGGTCGGAATATCTCCATAGAGAAAAAAGCGCGCGTTGGTCGGCGAATAGTATTTCCGGTGAAAATCCCTGAATTGCTCATACGTCAGCGACGGGATAACGTCCGGGTCTCCGCCGGAATCCAGCGCATAAATGGTGTCGGGATAAAGATTTTCCTGAATGTCTTTATACATCAGGGAATCGGGCGACGAGTAGGCGCCCTTCATTTCATTATAGACGATGCCGGAAATGATCAGGTCGCTTTCGATGTCGCCTGGCGTGGCAAATTCCAGATGATGTCCTTCCTGCAAGAAGGTTTCTTTGAGCATCCGGGGATGCAAAACCAGATCCGTGTAAACACGGGCGAGATTGAAAAAATCCGCCTTGATCTGACTGGCGACCGGATACACGGTTTTGTCCGGATACGTAAAAGCGTTGATGAACGTCTGCATCGTGGAGCGGATCAATTCCTTGAAGGCGTCTTTAAGCGGGTATTTTTCCGAGCCCGCCAGCACGGAATGTTCCAGAATATGGGGCAAACCCGTGGAATCCTCAGGCGGTGTGCGGAAACCTATCGCGTATAAATTCTCGCGGTCAAAGGCGTGAAGGTGCAGAACTTTCGCGCCGGTTGGGAGATGTTCTATTTCATAGGCGGTGAGACGCATCGCCTCGATGGTTTCCACGCGTAATACTTTGAATCCCTTGAACACATCCCCGGCTTGCAGGGTCGGTTCTGGAATGTTGGATGACGTCATTTCTACTCCTTTTCCATAATTTTATTCCGGACAGTCCTGAATCGTCACACGGCGGTTTAGCTTCCGTCCTTCCGGTGTGCTGTTATCGGCAACGGGTTGGGAAGAACCGGCGCCCTTGACGATTAAGCGTTTCGCCTCGATACTGAACTTTTCAATCAGATAACTTTTGACCCTTTCGGCGCGCCTGAGGGACAGCGCCTTATTATAAGCATCCGAACCGACATGATCCGTATGGCCGGTAATGGTAAACCTGGCTTGGGGATATTTGACCAGATATGCTGTCAGCCGTTGCATTTTGCCGTCGATATCCGGAGGGGCTTCTGTTGAATTCGTTTCAAATTCGACGCTGATATTCACGCAGCCGGGCTTGCTGAAATCCTTTCCGGCTGCAATGACGGAAACCGGCTTCCGTTTAGGCGCGGTCATGACAACCGGTTTGGCGATGATGGCGGTTGTCCGGGCGGTGATTTTCTCTTTGGCCGCTTCCGTGACAACAACATCCCGCGTCTCGTTGCTGAAATAGATTTGACCCATCATGCCTTCTGCGGGTGTTTTCGTTCGTTGCGTATTAATATAAACCTGCACACCGGTGGTTACCCCCAGCGGTTCGCCGCCGTTGATGTCGCTGAAAAGTTTCTGGTAGTCTTCGTAAATGTTACGGCGTTCCGTATACCACTGGCCTGTTTTATCCGTCTTATTTCTCAAAACGATATATCGCAGTTTATCGCCGCCGATTTGTGAACTGCGACCGCTCCAGCCTTTGGGCGCCTCGTTATCCCAGATATAACCGATAACCGGCGTGTTCAGCACGGCCGGAAATCCCGTTTCTTTAAAAGCGACATAGACTTGCAGGGCCTGATCGTCGGCTGCTTTCTTGCGGACATCGCCGCCTGCCGGCATCTTATCAACCCGCCAGCGCCAGGTAATAATCGGAAATTCTTTAACGTTCACCCGTGACGATGTGCGGATGCCGTATGCGGAGTTGCCAAACGACTGCAAATGCAAATAATAGTTTTCACCGTCTTTTTCCATTTTCATCGACGGCACACCGACTTTTTTCTCGACAAACCAGCCTGCCGGCGCGCCACCCGGCATTTCCGTGGATCGATATTTGCTCACGGGAATGACGGACGCCTCAATGCCTGCGCAAAGAGACAGGAAGATGAAAATGGCCAGCAGACAACCTGAAACCGGAAAACCTGTCTTATCCATGCTGGACAGCCATGAGTTTTGCGCGGAGCGCCATGATCTCCGTTCGGGTAAAAACAGATTGCACATTTTCAACATACCGGAGAATATTTTCGCGGCCGCCTTCTTCACGATCGATCAGCGTGATCACGCGGTCAATAATCAGACCGGCTTTGCGGGTATGTTCAATCGCCGTGATTGTGGAGCCGCCGGTGGTGATGACATCGTCAATAATGACCACTCTCTCGCCGGACTGCACGTTGCCCTCAATAGCGCTTTTTGTGCCGTGATCTTTTATGTCTTTGCGCACGATGAACGATTTGACCGGCTTGCCCAGCTGCCAGGACATAACGGCCAGCGCGGCGGCAATCGGGTCGGCGCCGAGCGTGAGGCCGCCCGCCGCGGTAACAGGCGCATCTTTAATCATATCAAAGATAATCTCGCCGATCAGGTTCATCCCTTCGGGATCGAGCGTGGTCGGTTTGCAATTAAAATAAAAATTGCTCTGCCTGCCCGAGGCCAGTGTAAAAGGCGGGTTTTCACTGTATTTGAAGGAACGCTCCAGGATAATTTCACCCAGACGTTCCTTTTTCTTTTGAATGGTCATATCAATACTTCCTCCAATAAAGATTTTTATGATTGCGCCTGATGATCGCCCATCACAAATTTGATGGGCCGTTCCACCCCTGTCCTGCATGAACACCATGCTGCTTGTTTATTAATCGATCAACGATTCTGACAGCCGCCACACCATCTTTTGCAAAAGACGCGCCGATGGATGCCGCATAGGCTTCCGTGACCACCGCGCCGCCGACGAGAAAATCCGTTTGGATTCCTTTAGCCCGGGCCAGCGCGACAATGTCTTTCATGTTGACCATCGTCGTGGTCATCAAAGCGGAAAGACCGATGACGTCCGGCTTCTCTTTTCCGGCCGCTTCAATGATGGCGTCATCTGGAACATCCTTGCCCAGATCAATGACACGATACCCGTAATTTCTCAAAAGCAGCGCGACAATATTCTTGCCGATATCATGAATATCACCCCGCACAGTCGCCAGCAGAACTTTGCCCTTTTCGGCGGCAGCCGTTTTTTTAAGGAGCGGATCCAGATGGGTGAGAGCTTTTTTCATCGTTTCCGCGGCCGCCATCAATTGCGGCAGAAAATAAATCTTCTTTTCGTATAGTTCTCCCACGCGCACAATGGATGGGATGAGAATTTCATCGACCAGAACGCTTGCCGGTTTGCCGGTTTTGAGCACTGCGTCAATGAAGGTTGTGATGCGATCGCGGTCTCCGTCCAGAACAGCCGCAGACACCTTTTCCTCAAACGACATTTCGGATGAAGCAGTTGCCGGCACGACCGGCGCCGATTGCCGGGCAAAATGATTGATAAAATGCAGGGCGGCTTTTTCTTTAGCCATGAGCGCATCCCCCGCTTTCTTCACGTGCATGAACTCCGCGCTGGCCGGATTGGCAATGGCCATCGTCAAACCGCAATACTGCGCCATGGCCAGAAACGTCGCATTAAGCCAGGGACGCCCCGGCATGCCGAAAGAAACGTTGGACAATCCGAGCGTCGTCCTGCTCCTGAACGTTTTCTTGCACCAGGCAACGGTGGCCAGCGTTTCTCTGGCCGCTTCGGCGTCAGAGGCAACCGCCATCGTAAGCCCGTCCACGACAAAATCATCTTTGGTCATGCCGAACTTCTGCGCTTTCCGGAAAATGGACTGGATCACCGCCTGGCGTTTTTTAGACGTCTTCGGAATGTCGCCTTCGGTCAGAGGGAGCAAAATAAACATCGCGCCATATTTTGCGGCCAGCGGCAAAAGCCTGCTCAGTTTTTCCTTTTCGCCGGAAATGGAGTTGATGAGCATCCGGCCCGGGTACATCCGGAGGGCCGCCTCAATGGTTTCTACCCTGGAGGAATCAATCACCAGCGGCAACCGGGTGGACGTGGATAAAAGTCCGATGACTTTTTTGATCGTTTGGATTTCATCGATGCCCGGCTGGCCGATATTGACATCCAGAAGGCTTGCCCCCTGCGCTTCCTGCTCCTGCGCCATGTCACGGATCATAGACAATTTGCCTTCCAGGAGCTCCTGCTGCAGGGCTTTCTTGCCGGTGGGATTGATCCTTTCGCCGATAATAAACAAAGGCTGATGTTCATCCAGGTGTAAAAAGCTTCGCGCGGAGCTGAGCGCGGCCAGTGACGCCCGGCGCGGTTTGACCGGTTTTCTGCCCCCGACGGCGCGAGCCAGCGCCGCAATATGATCCGGTGTCGTCCCACAGCAACCGCCCAACAGGTTGGCGCCCGCCGCTGTAAGCTTCCGGGCGTAAGCGGCAAATGCTCCGGCATCCATCTCAAAAACGGTCTTCAAACCTTCGAGCCTCGGCATACCGGCGTTGGGTTTGGCCAGAAGCGGAACGGTCGCGTAGGGCTTCATCGCCGCGATGAATTCTACCATTTGTTCGGGACCGGCGGAACAATTGCAGCCCACGGCATCCGCCCCCAGGCTCTGCAGGGTGATCAGCGCGGACACAGGCGGTGTGCCGCCCAGTGTGTGTCCGTCTTTTTCATACGTCATGGAGACGATGGTGAAAATATCGGAAAGCTCCTTCACCGCCAGCAAGGCAGCGCGCGTTTCCTGAATATCGATCATGGTCTCGATCACGATCAAATCACAGCCGCCATCAATCAGACCGCGTGCCTGCTCTTGAAAAGCTTCCACGGCTTCTTCGAAGGCCAGCGGGCCAAAGGGTTCAATAAATAATCCGGTGGAACTGATATCACCGGCGATCAGCGCTTTTTTTCCGCAAGCCTGCTGGGCCAGCTGTGCCAGCTCCCGGTTCACCGAATAAACATCTTTCCTGACGCCGTATTGTTTGAGTTTGAACCGGTTCGCGCCGAAGGTGCAGGTATAAACAATCTGGGCTCCGGCCTTTTGATAGGACGCATGAACATCCTGGATAACCGCCGGATTTTCCAGACACCAGATTTCGGGGCAAACACCCGCCGGCAACCCTTTTTTCTGCAGTTCCGTGCCGGTTGCCCCGTCGAGGATGATCACCTGTTTATCGAGAAGACTTTTAATTTTAAGGCTTTTAGTCACAATAGGCTCCCTGATTAGGATCAATTTTTCGCAATTGGGTTCTTATACCATCTTTGTCATCAGAAGTGGAATTTTTTTTTAACCGGAAAGATAATGAATTTCTCTGGAATATCAAAGGATTAGCCATGAACAGCGTCATCGGTGACACGACGGATGAACAAGCTCAATCCGGGAATAACATCGCCTGCTCAGATGGCTCCCGGCGTTTTAATGAGGATGCCCGTCTGACACGAGACCGCTTGACGTCCGCTTTTTTTCTTTCCAAATCCTGCAAGTCGGCAGGTTTGCTGAAAACGGGGTGCCGACTTGCGGCCAGGCGAACGATCATACTGCCCATCTGACCGTAGCTGATCCCGATAACTTCCGCCGCGCAGGCCATACTGGCGTCATGGCTGATGTCCGCGTTGGGATTGATGTCCAGAACATAGAAAACACCATCTCTCAGGCGGACGTCCATACGAGCGTAATCCCGGCATCCCACAGCCCGATAAGCGTCGCAGCACACTTTTTCCAGCGCCCGCGTCTCTTCAGGCGTGAGCGACGCCGGCAGGCGCGTTTCAATTTTTTCATAGGGATCGGAGCCGGGAATAAATTTAGCATCATACGTACAAAGCCGGTCTTTAATGTTCTTGAAAAAAGAGAAGTCCATTTCCGCGACAGGCAAAACGGTAAGCTTTTCGTTTCCCCATACCGACACATGAAATTCACGCCCGTCGATAAAGTCTTCGACCATGGCCGGCTGCTGGTAGGTATCCAGAATGAAGGGAATCCGATTTTCAAGTTCCGCGCAATTGAGCACAACGGAATCACGGGTGATGCCCGCCGAACAGTGTTCGTTCATCGGTTTGACAATCGCGGGAAACCTGTTCCATGGCACGGATTCATGATGATGAAAAATGTGCCAGGCGGGTGTCGGAATGCCGGCCTGATCCAGCAGGACCTTCACCCGGAACTTATCTTGAGCCAGGGCCAGCGTTTCCGAATCGGCGCCGGTAAAGGTAAAACCGAGCATTTCGAGCCGTTTGGCCACCAGCCATTCGCTGTGAGCCAGTCCCGGCAGGCTTTCGCACCAGTTAAAAATAATATGTTCGGACGGATCAAAAGAATGGAGATGACAGGCAATGTCATCATCGGTGATGGGAACAAAAACGGTGGGGAATCCAACCTCAATCAAGGCATGGCCGAGCCCGGTCGAGTAACTGATGACTTCCTCTTTTTCAGCCTGCGTCCAGTCCGGATCGACATTATACAACAAGACAACCGGAATTTTTTCAGGCGCTGCGTCTACCGGCACGATGAACCTCCGTGTTTAAAACTGTTTTTCAATATACATAATTTTTCAATAGTTCCAAGCATTATTTGCATTATTGCGGAATGATATCCCCCTCCCATTTGGTTTGCAGATGGTTCTGCATGCCGGTTATAACAAATGGGCCAACACCAATCATGTGATCGTACTGTATCATGAGCACACCTTAAACGACGAAGCGCTCGATCAATTTTTGAACGATACCCGTAAATATCTTAAAATACCGGACGGTTCGTCCAGCCTGGAAATTCACCTGGCTTACGATGATCTGACACTGGAGATATAATCCCCTGCGTGACGCGCGCACTTTTTCAATTTTAGATGTTCTTGACATCCGGGAGCCAGTCTCCTATAGTTTCGGGTGAAAATAAGGATGGAAATGAATGGCCAAGAAAAATAGCAATATCGTGTTCTCCGGCAGCCTGCTCTTTGTACCGCTAGCCGATCTGTTTCAACTTCTCGGAAGCAACAATTGCACCGGAATACTGACCTTGCGGAGCCAATATTCACCCGATAAGGGGATCGTCTATTTTATGGATGGGAATCCGGTTAATGCTTCTTACGGTATCCTCAAAGGGCTTGAAGCGGTCCATGGCCTGTTCGGATGGATGGACGGAAAATATGAATTTTCTGAAGAAAAATTAACCGGGATTGATACGGTCATTACACAGGGCAGGATGGGAATCGTTCTGGATGCCTTAAGGTTACTGGATGACGGATTGATAACCAGAGTCGGCCCTGAACCGCTTCATGAGGAGGACATCGATGAATCGGGCGCCGACGGCGCGAAAGTGGATTTTGTGCATCCGGTTAAAGGGTCCCTGGTGGATTACCAGTATGTCACCCGGGAAGAATTTTACCCTGACGGCGCGACAATTGTCAAAGAAGGAAATTACGGCAAATGGCTGTGGGTGATCTACCAGGGCACGGTAAGGATCAGCAAGGAAACGCCAAAAGGATCCCTAACGCTGGCCAGGCTGGGAGAAGGATGCTTCATCGGAACCATCAAGGCTTTTTTATATGGTGAAAATGAACGGATTGCCACGGCGGTCGCCGAGGGAGATGTCCGGCTGTGCATCCTGGACGTAGAAACCCTTCATCGCGAATATGCGTCTTTATCGGAAAATTTTAAAAAAATCCTTCTCAGCCTTGACAACCGCTTGAGTCTGATCAACAGCAGTGCCATTCAAGCCTACAGCGGCAGTTCTTCAAAAGAATTACCGGCCGACAAGGTTTTCGAACAAAAATTCAATGATGCGGAATTTTATATCATCAGAAAGGGAACAGCCGATATCATCGGCAAGGGTCCCCGGGGAGATGTTAAACTCCTGTCTCTGGGCGCCGACGATGTTTTTGGAAAGCCCCCTTTTATGGATTTCGGACACGAACCGCTGTCCGCATCCGTCATGACATCCAATCCTTTTGAGGCGGATATCCTGGACAGCCAAGTCCTTCAGAAGGAATATGAAAATCTTTCCCACACGTTCAGAAATTTTGTTTTCAGCTCTGCGACGAATATATCCATGACCACGAAACTTTTCTATCATTTGATAGGCAATGCCTAGCCGCGCCGATAAAGCAGTGATCAACAAACTTCGGAAACAGACAGACGCGACATAGAATCACAAACGTTTTGAGAGGGCTACTTTGACGCGATTAAAACTTCTGATCGGACAATGGATCGCTCAGACCACCAGAAAACTGAGCAATAATTTTTATATTTATCTGGCGGTTTTGCTCACCGGGTTTGTTTTGATTGATGCCGGCGTCTTTCATGTCGGCGAAAACATGCGCCAGAAGGCTTTTGATCTGATGGTGAGCAAACGCCTCATCATGCCTGAGCCGGACAAAGAAATTGTTATTGTTGATGTCAATGAAGCCAGCTTAGCGGCCATGGCCAAGGAATACGGCCGCTATCCATGGCCGCGCCAGGTTTTCGGCGAGTTTCTGGAGAATATCGAGGCGCAAAAACCAAAAGCCGTCGTTTTTGACATCTTGTTCAGCGATGCAGACATAGCCAATCCGGACAGTGACGCTTATTTCAATGAAACCATCGCCGCCACGAATAATACGTATTTCCCTTTTATCCGGCTTGCGGAGGATCAGGATAAACTCAGCGCATTGAAGCCTTCCATGATTCCCGGCGTAACGGAAATGGTTCAGGGACAGGCGGATCAAAATGCCACGGTGGCGGTTATCTTACCGCACTTCACCTCGGCCATTCATTCCGGGCGTTTGGGATACAACAATATTTATCCGGATAAAGACGGCATCGTGCGCGAATATGGTCTTTATCGTGATGATTACGGCTGGAAGATCCCGTCACTTGCTCTCAAAGCAGGGCAGACGCTTGGCTACAGCATCCCGGACGCACAAAACGTTCTGATCAACTGGCGGGGAAAACCCTTCACTTATCAATATGTCACTTTCAGCGATGTTCTGCGGGATATGACCAGCAAGGAAAAAAAACGGCCGCAAAATGAATTCGCCGGGAAAATCGTCATCATTGGCTCCACCGCACCCAGCCTGTTTGACCTCAAGGCCACGCCCATGGCGAAAATCTATCCGGGAGTGGAAATCCTGGCCACGGCCATCGATAATGTCAAACACAACGACTACCTGCATGTGTGGCGCGGCGTTCTTTCATACATCTTATTCAGTTTACTGCTGATCTGGCTGACAACCGCAGCTTTTTATCAGCAGGCGGACCGGGATAAATTAAATAAAATTTTCAGCAGCAGTCAGATCGGCTTGCTGGTGATTTCGTATCTCACCATCAATGTTACGAATACCTATATCGATCTCAGCGGACCGATTATCTGGGCAGTTGCATATTTCAGCGTCGCTAAAGTTTACGCCCTGGCCAATGATCTCGCCCTGCAGCGCTGGCTGGCTTTTGGTGTAAAATTGAGCGAAGGCGGATCGCAGGCGCTGATCATGCCGATTCTGGTGGAAAGTGAAGAACCTTTAGGCGAAGCCCTGCTGAAAAAATTAAAAAGAAAAATCGAACTCAGCTGTAAAACACCGAATGCCGTTGATGTGTTGAAGGGTTCACAAAGCGGTATCTGGGGGCTGTTTGGCGATATGGTGGTCGTCAGCTGGACCTACGCCGAAAAGCAGGAAGCATACGGTGAGCAGGCAAGAAAGGACGCCAACCAGTTAGCCTCCCAGTTATCGTCGATCATGAAGGATATCGGGCTGCCCGGCAATACCAAAGTGCGCTACACCATGCATACAGGCGGATTGTCCGGGGATCTGACGCTGGCCAACCAGTGGCGCAGCTTGTTTGCCCAGTCCGTTATTAAATTGGAGCACACGGGTGAAAATTGAAAAAGATCAACCAATATCCATTCCGCATTCAAGAAAAGAGAGGTAAAAGATGAAAATAAAAATATTCCTGTTGCTGTTATTGCCGGCCATCCTGCTGCAGCCGGGAATCCCTTCAGCCGCGGAAACGGGAAGCGCGCTCAAAGCGGATGTCATCCGCTTTGAGCCCTATACCGATGCAAAAAAAACAGGAGCCATCACGCGCGGTGAAAAGTTGCAGATCCTGGGTAAAAAAGGCGCCTGGCTGAACGTAAAAACCGCGCAAGCAAAAGGCTGGGTACGCCTGCTATCCGTAAAACGCGGCGGCGGCAGCGCCGGCAATGAGGTGAAAGGCGTGCTGGATGTGGCGAGCGGCCGTGCAGGGACAGGCAAAATCGTCGCCACAACCGGTGTACGCGGTTTGAACGAGGAAGAACTTAAGAGCGCCAAATATAATGGTGCCGAAGTGGCAAAGCTGGAAAGCTATACCCAGACATCCCAACAGGGCCGGCAATTTGCCAAAAGCGGCGGCCTTAAAGCCGTCAAGTTTGACTACTTGCCCGAATCTCAAGAAGAAGAAGGAGGTGCCGAATAATGCGCGCCATTTACTTCTTTCTGATAGTCCTTCTTGCCTTTGCCGTGCCTCAGGCGCACGGGTTTGACCTTCGTGATACATTAAAAGATGTCGTTGGCGGCAGCACAGACGGCCAAGAACCGTCAACAGCCATTAAGACGAAGGGCGAAAAAAAACCTGCCCTCAATTTAAAAAGCCCCTCCCTGGATGAGGAAATTCAGATCGGACGTGAAATTACGGGCCATCTGCTGGGCGCCGCTCCACTGGTAAAGGATGCCGCCCTGCAAAAGTACGTCAATCAGGTAGGGCGCTGGGTCGCCAACCAGAGTGAACGGGAGAATTTGCCCTGGCACTTTGGCGTCATCGACAGCGAAGATATTAATGCTTTTGCAGCGCCCGGCGGATATGTCATCATCACCAAAGGGCTCTATCGGAAACTGGAAAACGAGGCGCAACTGGCGGGGGTGCTCTCCCATGAAATTGCGCACGTTGTTAAAAATCATCATCTCAAAATCATGCAAAAATCTCAGCTGCTGAATTTAGGCTCCGATTTGCTCGGTAAACAAATCGGCGGCGATAACCAGATCATCCAGAAAGTGATCGGCAGCGGCGCGGAAATCTGCGCGCGCAGTTTGGATAAAAGCGCCGAGTTTGAAGCAGACCGCATGGGCGTGACGCTGACGGCAAGAGCTGGTTACGAGCCTTATGGTTTGCCGGAAGTGTTGCAGGCGATCGGGCAAACCGGCAAGGATGAAAGCAGCGTGTCCCTGCTCTTTAAAACGCATCCGCATCCGGACGATCGATTGTTAAAACTGGACGATGCGATCGGCAACCGGCTGGATACGATTAAAGGCGGCAAAACTTTGAGCAACCGGTTTTATAAATTAAAGCAGTCGCAAGAGATCCGCACACCTATAACCTTGCATTGAGGTTCCAAAAGCATTTCGCTTTTTTAATCCAATGCATAAGAATCAAGGAGGAGACATGAAAATGAAAAAAATGTTTTTTATGGTTTTATTGATGTTATTGTTTGTCCCATCCACGGCGCCGGCGGCTGACTTCGCCTGGATGCCGGATTTTAATCTTCAGGCACAGGCGGATCCATCCGGATTCCGCGCAAGGATCGCCACCCGTTTCAATATCGGCGATGCGCAGATCACAACGGTGCTTAGCAATTTTCCCCAACCGGCCGATGCTTACGTCGCTCTGCGTCTGGGAGAAATGTCCGGAAAACCGATCGACGTCGTGACAACACGATATCAAGAAAGCAAGGGGATGGGATGGGGCAAGCTGGCCAAAAGTCTGGGCATTAAACCCGGCTCGCGTGAGTTCCACGCTCTCAAACGCGGTGATGATCTTTATGGCGGGAAGGATAAAAAACAGGGCAAAGGCAAGGGCAAAAAAAATAAATAGCAGTAAAAAAGTCTATCGCTCATGAAAGGAGAAAAATATTGCAAAACTTTTCCCTTTGACCTTGATGACCATTTGCAATATAATCACCGCCGGTTTTTGGCGGTAAAAATAAAAAAGGAGCATTAAGAACATGGACAGTCACAGCACCCCTTATATCGACCATGCGGGAAACGTCATTGTTCCATTCAATGCCGATCCGAAATATCATTTCTGGAACGGCGGGCAGTCTCTTTCGAAAACACTGATGGAGATTAAAGCAAATGAAAAAATCTGGAACAGACATATAGAAAAGCCTTATCCCCGAAATGAAGCTCAGTAGAGGAGCGCTCTACATCCATCAACAGGCCCTCATGAATCAAATTAAAAACCCCCTCAAGCTGCGGGAGCCTTGAGGGGGTGTGCTATATCAACAGATCATGCTGGTTGTAGCGACAGTATCCAAACTACTTTCTATCAGGTGACAATGTTTTTCACTGCATCAATAACCGGGTTGGTAAACAGCGCCATCAAAATGGTGTAAAGCGCGAAGGCGCCAACAACTTCCGCCGTATACATTTTGTTATACTTCCGTTTCAGGCTGACTAAAATCAGTCCGCCCACAATCAGGCAGCCCAGTTGAAAATACGGGAAATTTGCTGCTCCCGTTGCCGCATACTCTGCAAAACCGAAGGTTGCCGTTAAAAGAACAACTGCCGCCGCCGCTACGATGGTTCCTAATGTCTTCTTCATGATCTGTTACCTCCTTAGGGTAATGGATTTGTCTATTTGGCTTTATACTAATGAAATTTACGTGCCAGATTTTCAAGACAGACATAACATCATCTTATCTGGCTGAAATATAAAGATATATTATAAAAATCCATTGGTTCGCCTTGATGGTTTCCATCCTTGTAAAAGCGCCGCTCAGGAACGCCCATTTACCGCTTTGCTGAATCGGGCCGGGTTTCAATTCAAACGTGGGCTGCACCGTTTTAAAATAAGCGCCATAGAGAGCGATTACTTTGTCTTTGCCGACAATGGCCGGCTTTCCCGGTGGCATCCAAACGCCATCCGGATCGATAAGGCGACCCACGGCTTTACTATCGCACACGTTAAAGGCAGCGTTAAAATCAATCCGCACCTGGTCTATTGCCGCCCTATCGTCCGACGCCGCCCGGGCAAAACGTTGGGGCATGAGAGCCGCCATCACAGCCATTGCCAAAAAGAATCCCACATTTTTTCATTCCTGCTATGGTCATTATTTGATCTCCTTTGTGCCGAAAAACGGGGGGCAGGGTGACACCATTTTCGCCTATTTTCCCCTGCTGGTTCAATCATTATGATTGAGCATTTTATTTGATTTTTCTATAAATGCTAAAATGTAAGGGGCCAATCTACAAGACTGAACCAGCAAAGCATCAAACAACAAAAAAATAGAACTGTCCCATTAATCCCTAATCCTATTGATAGTAAAAATAAATTTACAGATTATTAATCCATCTTCCAAGTACATCCAGCGAATCATATTTGAAGTTCAAATGTCCTGTCTTCTCGATCAAATTGTAAGTGGTATTTTTATCTTCAAAAATCTTTATAGATTCATTCCAGTCAAAGAGTTCATCCTCTTTACCAATAATAAAAAAAGTGTTTGTTGTGTAATTTTTTCTGAACGAAGAATAATCGGAAACCATTGAAGCTATGCTCATCATGTTGGTGTATTGAGTTACAAGTTTTGGATCAGTACTGCTCGGGTGATACCATTGCGTAACATCATGTTCATTGCCGAATAGAACTTTTAAAATGCTGACATCAACATATCCGGGGTTTTTCATTCCCGCTTGTTTGTAATGAAAAAAAGGTGAAAGATATACAATGCCTTTTACCGAATTATATCCATTGTGCTCAACATATCGACCGCAAATGCCTCCGCCCATTGAATGGCCACCAATAAGTATTTCAATGCGGGGGTATTTTGCTTTCATGTCTTCTATATGTAATGACAAATCATCGATAAGACTGTTTTCGTTTGGAACATCACCGCGATGGCCTTCGGAATCACCATGACCGCGAATATCGATAACACGAACCGCAATATTATATTTTGATAATTCATTCATGAGCGGAACATAGTAATACCCGTACATGGTACTGCCCGGAATAAATATAATGCCCTTTTTGCAATTTGAAGATTCTGTTTCACGATATGCAAGTTTTGTCGTATCATGTGCCATGATAAATTTTACTTTTGCGTCTGCCCAATCCGGTGCAGGCGGTAAATTGAATTTGAAATTATTTGAGCATGCACATCCCGCAATAATTATTGCGGCGAAAGCTGAATATAAAACAGAAAATATTATTTTCATTTTTGCCCCAATGTGCTGATTTTTTAGTCGATTAGACCGGTTTTTTCCGATATTTAGGTCGATTTTTGTTTTCGCCATTTGCCGCCGGGAAACCAGGCGGTGCCACAATATCTCAACGATACATCCGTTGGCTCCAGTCCTGCAATAAATCAGTGTAAGTATATCATAATTATTAAGGAAACAAAATCATTGATAATGCTTTGGGTGTGCGACAAATTTATGAGGCCATTTTCAGGCCGCCGTCCGGTCCTCCCAGCAATCTTCCCGGCGATTACTCAAAATATTACAGCGCAGGGCAATAATGCTGTTGGCGCCTTTAACCGTCCAGTGCATGCCCGACTGTTTCAGACGCTGACCGGCAACGGTTCGGCGCCCTGCCTCCAATACCCCCGAACCTACAACAAGCCCCTTCTGCCTGAAGGTTGCATAGCGCATCCGTTCTTTATTTTTCTCAAAATAACCGATCTCCCTTTCACATATTGCCTGGTTGTGACCGGGTAGGGTTAAGCAATGCGTGATTGCATCAATCACAGATTCCGGGTGTCCATCATCGAGTTCCTTGCGGCGGTTTTCCGTCCATTGATGCAGTTTTTCTTTGCCCTGCCCAATGTTTCTTTCTTTACCACCGGTATCCCGGTGCCATCCATACAAACATACAATTTCGGAACCGGCTTGATCGGAACAATATTTCCCGATAATGATGCCGCCGCTTCCGCTTGGTGAAAGGATTCCGCCTGATCACCGACCATCTGGGAAACACGCTCGACTTCCTTGGCGCTGACGACTATGCCGGCTAATTCATGCATGTCTTCTGACCCAAGGGCAAAGGACCGGCAGGCGCCGACTTTGCCCATCATCCGGCGAACACCGGAACTGTATGATGTCCCCTCAATGTCCAGAACGCGATCTTTCGGACAATATCCTTTTCCGGACTCCCGTTTGCAATAGTAGGCACGCTTCACTGTCATCAGACCTAATAC
>DFZJ01000152.1 GCA_002382045.1 Syntrophaceae bacterium UBA4059 | reverse complement strand
TCATAGAGCATCTTTTCAAAATGCGGAACAATCCATTGGGAATCCGTTGAATAGCGGTGAAAACCGAAGCCGATCTGATCATAAATCCCGCCGGACCGCATGTTTTTTAATGTGTGTTCCACCATTTGCAAAGCCTGCGTATCACCGGTTCGCTTCCAGCAGCGCAGCAAAAAAAAGAAATTGTGAGGCGTTGGGAATTTCGGCGACTGGCCGAAACCGCCAACGGTCTTGTCGTAACTCATCAATAAAGACCGATAGGCCCGATGCAGCGTTTCCTCGCCAACATCCTGTGAGCTGCTGATCATCGGCCGTTGCAGGAGCTGGACAATTTCCGATACGGCGGAAAGAACATCCGGACGTTTCGTCTGCCACAATGTTTTGACTTCCGGAATCATCTCCAGCAGGCCGACGCGGCCATATTTTGTTTCCCTGGGTATGTAGGTTGCGGCAAAGAAAGGTTTTTTGTCCGGCGTCATCATAATGGTCAAAGGCCAGCCGCCGCTCTTGGTCATGATCTGACATACTTTCATATAGACGGCATCAATATCCGGACGCTCTTCACGATCAACTTTAATATTCACAAATGTGTCATTGAGAAGTCCTGCCACGTCTTCATTTTCAAACGATTCACGCTCCATCACATGGCACCAGTGACAGGTGGAATAGCCTATAGACAGAAAGATAGGCTTGTCTTCGCGCCGCGCCTTTTCAAATGCTTCTTCACCCCAGGGATACCAGTCCACCGGATTCTGCGCGTGTTGCAGTAAGTACGGACTTTTTTCATTTCTCAGTCGATTATATGGCATGGTTTCTCCAATAATAATTTCTGTTGTTGTCATTCCGGCCAGCGAGCCGGAATCCAGTTTTTAAGTCATGTGCTTGCAGGCATGAAGCCACGCATTACAAGAATATTAGTTTTGTATGGCCACCGTAAGGATCATACCGATGGTTAGGATAATTTCCAAGCATACAGTAATTATTCTCATTCATTTTTCCTTATCACATCAATTATTTAATTTGCTGTCAACGAAACTTGCAGTCCCCATGAAATTTACTCATCATTTGAGATATTTTTAGTTTTTAACACCTTTGTTCTATTTTTTTAGTTCTAAACAGTCAGTGATAATCTTTTCTAAATCAGGATAATCATTAGCAACACACCTAAGCCAATGTTGCATCTGTGTGCAACGAACCATTTGTGATTTCGAGAACCAACTTTTCTCGATCCCAATGAGCATGGCGTTATCTGGCGTCCATAATTCACCCTGTTGAGTAATCGGCAATGCCCATAATCCTCCACCGCTTAAGCCAAATGGTTCTGGCATTGCCTTACCTGTTTGTTTTTCAACAAATATTGAATTGAGTTCGTAATCGACAAAGATATCGCTTAATTCATCGTATTCGCACTTTAACTCATTGAGCTTTTTTGTTTCCGTAAGATAACCAATTGCATCCAGAGTAAATTCATTCTAGCACGCAGATTCTCGGGGAACCATCTGTGCAGGAAAACCAGTGAGAAAAACACGAGTAGGCCAATATTTTATAAACGGATTAATTCTGTCAAGAGACAAGAACTCCTTTTCACTTATTAGTTTTGCCGTTTCAGGTAATATCTCGATATAACCAATATCAAATTCTGACTCCATTTTGCGCCCTTACTTCATTATCTGTAATGTTTCTGAAATTCATTTCAATATCTTTCTGATGCTTCTAAATTATACTGAACCATTTACTCTCTTGATTTATGATCGCCAATGTTGAGAATTTTATATTAACGGCATCCTCCCTCTCCTTTAGCAACGTCCAACAAGCGGCAATCTCCTAATGTACATGCATATTGCGCATCACGGCAGCCAAGAGTGTCGTTACCATGATTTAATAGCATTACTCAAATATTCAATTGCCCTCTTGGGATCGGTAAATTTATCCCCATCCCACAATGCGGCTGCTTTATTAAACCAATCCAGTTCAATACCGGCCTACGCCAGTATGACTCTTATTAAATTTCTAAACGGCAGTTGGAGGGGCATGCAATAAGCGACTATACCCAAATGTTGTGTCTCTTGGCGAAATGGAGCATCAGACAGACGAACTGTCTGAGCCGCAGGCGAGTTTTCGGCTGCCGCGTAATGAGCCTTAGAGCCACAGTTGCAGGGCATTTGGAGCGTTTGGATGCCCCTCCAACTGCCGCACCGCATAGAATTGGACAACAGCGAGCTATAAGATTGCCGCGGCGCACAAGGTGCGCCTCGCAATGACAAAGAAGATAGATTTTCCCAACATCTACACCACACACCACGTAAATTGTGAAATTAAAAATATCTTGACTTACCAACGCGTTATCCATATTCTTCGATTGTCGCAAAGGATGTTCTTATCTAAAATAGGAACTCTCCTTTTGCCACAATCCTTTGAATGGAACAAGATCTCAAAAACCGTCGTCATGTAAAAAAGCGCCTTGCTTAACGTGTTTACTAACGTACAACAACAGATAACTTAATAAATATTTTTAATTAAGCTTTCAGTAACTTTGAATGAAAAATTTCGAAAGGAACGGTGAAGTTTATGGCGATTTTTGAATATGGTGAGTACAGCAGCAAATATGAAGCCCCGGATAATCTGGTGGATATTTTTGAGAACAGCGCCTCGCAATACGCAAATAATCTGCTCATTGGCGAGAAAGACAATGCCGGGATTTATCAATGGGTAACCTATAGTCAAATAGCAACCCGTGTGAATAATTTGCGGGCCGGACTATCAGCGATCGGGGTCAAGGCAGGAGACACGGTCGGGATTATCGCCAATAACCGTAAAGAGTGGTTGATCGGCGAGATCGCCACCCAGGGCTTAGGGGCTGCATACGTACCCATGTATGAAAAAGAATTGGTTTCGATGTGGAAATATATTGTTAAAGATGCCGAGGTCAAGATCCTGTTTGTATCCAAACCGGAAATTCTGGAAAAAGTGAAAGATTTTCCCGCAGAAATCCCCACACTGAAACAAACCTATCTGATTGAGGGTTCAGGGGAAAACACCATGGCGGCGCTGGAAAAAAAAGGGGCAGGAAAGCCCGTTCCTTCCATGCATCCCAAACACAGTGATGTTGCCGTACTCATCTATACGTCAGGTACAACGGGCGAACCCAAAGGCGTTCTTCTTTCTCATGGAAACCTGGCGGAAAACGTCAAAGGCGCTCTGGCCTGGTTTTTGAACCTGACCGAAAAGAGCAGGTGTGTTTCAATTCTTCCCTGGGCGCACTCTTTCGGGATTACGGCCGATTTACATGCTTTTATCCTGAGAGGGGGTTCCATTGGCATTATGGGATCAGTCGAGACTTTAATTGACGATCTGCCCAAAATCCAACCCACGTTCATGACCACTGTGCCCCGGGTCTTCAACAAAGTTCATAATGGCGTCTGGGCCAAAATGAGGGAAGAAGGCGGGATAAAACTGAAGCTCTTTGAAGCAGCGCTGGCAGCGGCTAAACTCAAACGGGAAACCGGCAAAGAAAATTTGAAATATAAAATCCTGGATAAAATCGTCTTCAAAAAAATCAGGGCCCGCTTTGGAGGATGCCTGGAAAACGCTGTCGCCGGCAGCGCCCCGATGAACGTCGAAATTGCCAAATTCTTTATCGATGTAGGAATCCCAACCTATGATGCCTATGGCTTGAGCGAAACATCTCCGGCCATTACCATCAACTCTCCTTTAATGGGTAATCGTCTGGGATCGGTCGGAAAACCGATTAACAAAACCAAAGTCGTTATTGATCGCTCACGGACAGGTGCAGATAGCGATGATGGTGAGATCCTTTGTTTCGGGCCCCAATGTATGATCGGGTACCACAACAAACCGGAACAAACCCAAGAAGTGATCGTAGAACAAAACGGCATGCGGGGGGTGCGCACCGGGGATCGGGGACGTCTGGATGATGATGGATTTTTATTCATCACCGGCCGGTTCAAGGAAGAATATAAACTGGCCAATGGCAAATACATCCATCCGGATACCGTTGAACTGGAAATGAAGGTTTTGCCCTGGATTTTAAACGCAGTCATCACCGGGGCGGGGCATGAATACAATGTGGGGTTAATTGTGCCCGACATGAAACTACTGCAACATCTGGCAACCGAACTTGACCTGTCCGTCAAGCCTGAAGATCTTTTTGATCATTCTAATCCCGCAGGCCAAAAATTCAAGGACCTGTTGACTGCTGAGGTACAGAACCATCTCAAAAAAACAGTGGGGTCCTATGAGATTCCCCGCAAATTTGAGTTTATCCTGGAAGATTTCACGCTGGATAACGGCATGCTGACTCAAACCATGAAACTCAAACGTCAGGTCGTCATGGAAAAATACGGGAAGATACTGGAAGATCTCTACAAAGAGTAACGGGAGGATTAACATCCCTGCGTCCAGATAAGGAATACAAAATCCCCCGCTGAAATCAGCGGGGGATTTTGTATTCAGATTATTCCAAAGCCGCTATTCTTTGATCAGCATCGTTGCCGGATCAAGCAGCAACGCATCCTGTTTCGCGTTGGGCGACCGACCCTTCAGGGCCTTGATATAGACTTCCGGACCTTTGGCCGCCAGCTGCACCAGCACATCGAATAAATCCTCTACATGCAGGAATGAAAGGGGCAATCCGTCTTCCTTGGGTGGTTCGTGACGATGCGTGTGGACCGTAAACCAGATGCGCATGGAATATTTTTTGGCCAGTTCTTTTAATTCCAGAAGCAGGCCGCGTCCGGATTCATCAAATTTCAAGCCGTCCAGAATAATCGTGTGCGGCTTGAAAATATTCTGCTGCATCAGATCGGTCAGTCTTTCTTCCAGCTTTGGCACACTGAAACCTTCAACACGAAAAGTCATAATGAAACGATAATTGAGAATGCTCTCCCAATATTCCATGGCTTCCGCCGAATCATATTTTGACGACATATCGTTAAATAATTCACGATACCAGACATCCACCTTGCTGACTGCGTCATTTAAGCTGACATGCAAAACAGGCTGTTCATTCATCATGGCATGAAGCGCCATCTGAACCAGCAAGGCGGTTTTGCCTACCCCGGCATGGGCCAACACGGCGCCAAAACCGCCGCTTTGTAAAATATATTCATTGTCAAATCCAAGATTCAAAAGCGGATTGCGTTGAATGATTTCTTTTTTAATCATGATCATATCCTCATAAGTTAAATGGATAACATTGTCTTCCCGTCTTAACGCTCTGCCAACTGCCATCATCTTCTTTGTTGCCTTGCACCTTGAAACTCGTGCCTGGAACCTTTTTATGCCGCTGTTTTCTTATTTTGAGCGACTTCGAGGGCGATTTTTTCCGCAATCGACTGCGGCACCTGGCGATAAAGAGCAAACTCCATCGTAAACTGCGCCTTGCCCTGTGTGGATGACCGCAGGATGGTCGAAAAGCCGAACATTTCCCCCAACGGTACCTGAGCTTCAATCACGCACATCACCCCTTCGTCCTGAGAGCCGATAATCATACCGCGGCGCTGATTCAGAAGCCCCATAACAGACCCTTGAAATTCCACCGGTGATTCCACAACGACTTTCATAATCGGTTCATGAACAACCGGTTTGGCCCGCAAATAAGCATCCTTGAAAGCGCCGCGTGCAGCCGCCTGAAAGGCCATATCCGATGAATCCACCGCGTGGGAGGCGCCGTCATTGATAACGACTTTAACACCGGTAATCGGGAACTCCAGTTTGGGTCCTTTGGCCATGCTCTGCTTGAAACCTTTTTCNNCTGATCGGCTCGATGTAGCCGGCAATGCGTCCGAACTGTCCGGAACCGCCGGTTTGCTTTTTATGGGTGTAATTGAACTCCGCCCGCTGGGTAATGGTTTCACGATAAGCCACCCGCGGATTGCCCGTGGTCACTTCCGCATTGTATTCACGCTTCATTCTCTCGACATAAATATCCAGATGCAGTTCGCCCATGCCTTCGATGATGGTTTCGTTGGTTTCATGATCGACGTATGTTTTGAATGTCGGGTCTTCTTTGGAAAACCGGTTCAGGGCTTTGGACATGGCCATTTGGGACTTGTTGTCTTTCGGTACGATGGCCAGCGAGATAACCGGCTTGGGCACATACATGGAGGTCATGGTCATATTGATGCCCGGGGATACAAACGTATCACCCGACGAACATTCGATGCCGAATAAGGCGCCGATGTATCCGGCACGCAGATATTCGACTTCTTCCATCTGATCGGCGTGCATCCGCACGACGCGGCCAACCTTAACTTTTTTCCCGTTGCGGACATTGACGATTGTGGAACCTTTTTCCACCGTCCCTTC
>DFZJ01000224.1 GCA_002382045.1 Syntrophaceae bacterium UBA4059 | reverse complement strand
CGACGATAAAATGCTCCTCAATCGCGGGCACATCGGATTCAATGATTCCGGAAATAATCAGATAGCCGGAAGGCAAAAGCAGCCTGACCAGTTGCGCGTGCAGCTTCAACAGCAATTTGGCCGTCAGATTGGCGATGATGAGATTCCTTGGCTGGCTTATTTGCGCGGCGTCTTTATTCCAGATTCTTAAACGGTCGTCCACCGCATTGATGACGGCGTTTTGGGCCGCAATTTCCGTTGCCTTGGAATCATTGTCCACGCAAATCACATCCTGCGCGCCCATTTTGGCGGCGGTAATGCCCAGAATTCCGGTGCCGCATCCGACATCAAGCACTTGCCAGTCTTTAATCGAGCGGTCCTTCAAAATAATATCTTCAATCGCTTCCATGCACATGCGCGTAGAAGCATGCTGACCGGTGCCGAAGGCCATGCCGGGATCGATTTCCACAACAATGTCCCGGCTGTCGGGCGCATATCGTTCCCACGTCGGTTTGACAACAATATTTTTGCAGACGCGGATCGGCTTGAAATACTTTTTCCACTGCTCTCCCCAGTCCGGATCTGTGATGACTTCGGTGGAAAGCACGGGCGCGTCGGCGTCGGGAAATATTTCCTCAAGGCTTTTCAGATACTTTCGGACGGTATAAATCCGTTTTTCACTGCGGACGTCCGCCGGGAAAAACGCGTTAATGATTTCCACACCCGCAGGTTCCGGAAAATCATTGGCGCCGGGCGGCAGCAACGATTCGGAAAATACGCCCTGCGCGCCTGTTTCTTCCAGAAAGTTGCTCAAAGCATCGATCAGTTCTGCAGGCGCCGAAATTCCAATTTTCAACCATTTTTCGGGTACTTTTGAAGTCATATTCGAGCCTTATTGATAAAGGGAATTGGAAACAACCGGTTGTTTATATAGCTTGTTTCTCAGAATATATCAAGCCGCGCCGCGTCATGGATTTACCCAGAATGGCTTTTATTTCTCTAAAGTTTTATATAATACTTCAGGTTATTTACCCCATTTTTTCTTCTTATTAGGGCACAATAAAGCGATGCCATAATTTATGGCGATTGCTTGCCGGATCAAATTCACGCTGGATATCATCGCGATCCTTTCTTGATATCCGGCTCCAAGTGGTGGTGACGTTCGCACGATTGGAAACATCAAAGCCATTACCCATTTCGATCCCAATATTGTCCGCGATAAGATACCTGTCATGGTGCCCATCCCAAATAAAGATTTCCACTTGCATAGCCTCACTACTTAACGCTGGCCCCCATGCTCCACGAAAACGAGCTTCCCAATCCATCGGATTAATGATTTGAGTGTTTCTTCCAGACCCTACGGTTTTAATTCTATGCACTTCTATTAGAGGCAACGGCCGCCTATCTTGAGTTAATCGAATTATTGGTAAAACACTTTCGTATCGGCGCTGGGTCGGATCAAGATGAGGATCAATGAACATAATCGAATTTGCCGAATTCATAATTAGTTTAAGATGGACCTCATAATCGGAAAGACATCTTTTCAATCTTACCGAAGTGCCGCGGCAAGTCCAACAGGGAGCGCTACCAAGCCTGTCCATGCCACCCAAAATTGAATCATGACCAATTTCATCAATAATGTGACGCGAAGTTATTATGCCCGTAAGGGGTTGAATTCCATGAGACGCAAGAGCCTCTTTGCACCATTCGACATCATTACCCGGCACATCGGGCAATGCAGCCGCGGCTGCGCGAAGACGATTTTGCTTTGCCATTTTTTTTATAAGTTCAATACCGCGGTGATGCCACGGACGTGACCCGTTCTTAAATAACGAAAGCCATTCCCCGTTGCGTAAGTTGCGCGCTAAGGCCTCTTCCAAAAAAATGTCCTTCAAGTGCTCAAATCGCGCAGTTCCAACATCTTCATGCGCGTAGAATGACTTATCAAAAATATCCGGCGTTAGCGCATATTCATAAAGAAGGCTCATCAGAAAATCTCCTTGAGGTCTTCTTCAAAAAACCCGCCGGGCCATGCTTTCACAAGTTCACCATTTGCATTGAGCGGCATTTCGCGGATGATGCTTCGTTTTCCGTCCGGTTCGACGAATAGAACCATTACATCATCTGGCTGGACGGGCTGGCTTCCTGCCGGAAGCTTGCCCACCGACGTTTCCCGCATGCGACGCATGATGCGCAAAAGCAGGTGTTCGCTGTGTGTTTCCAGTATAAATCTATTTTGTTCGTTGCCCAACGCGGATTCAATGAAAACATCACCTAGATCGGCTTGAAGCGCTGGATGCAGATGAATTTCTGGTTGCTCAATGGCAATGATTTGATTCCGTGAAGCATACGCGCTTACTAATACTGGCAATACTTGACTTACACCGATCCCGATGTCCCTATGACTTACGACTGTGTTCGATCGACGATCCATCATGATGAGTTCGCTCAGTTTGTCGATATCAGAACGACGAATAAGATCCATTAATTTAGCCGCTTCCGCTTCGGGGTCCTTTACAATAGGCCATACGCCACCGACGGTATGATCGCTTTCTGGTTCACTTTCCAAATCAAGACCTTCTTCGCTTAGCCGCTCAATACCATCGAGTAACGGCGCTTCTAATTGATCGATGCCAACAAGGTCACGCAAAGTCAGTTCATAAGGCGTTTGCAGTCTGTCTTTGGCGTTCAGCCATTCGTTGACCATCTTGCGGACTGCGGCGTCACGGCGGACGACGTCCCAGGCATAGCCACCGCCGGCGAACCAGTTCGGATCATGTTGCTGCGCAAAGGCCAGATGGCGGGGAGGATAAGACCGTAGTGGCCCCAGGTAGCGCAGTTTCAACAATTCGCCGGCAATGGATTGACCGATGCCGCGCAGCAATTCGTCGATCTTGCGCGGCAAAAATGAGCGGACCGCCGCGTTTAAATCTTCTTTGCGCCTGCTCTTGCTGATGGGAAAAAGATTGATCTGACCGCCGGGCGTGAAAACGCCTGATTCCAGAAGCCCATCGGGAAGCAGCCTTGTTCGCGTCGCCACAATTTCCGGGACCAGAGCAGAAATCGCTTCATTGAGCCCTTCGTAGTCTTCCGGATGAATCGTTTCGGTGGTCGTTGAAAGCATGACCATAGCCCGGATCACTTCACGGAAAACGGGATGCTCATGATCCAGCCGATCCAGCTGGAGATTGCCGTCGCGCCGCTGGCTCATCCTGAGCAGGCTCTGGCCGTCAGCAAGAATTTCATAGGTATGAATTTCGGGAACGGATTCAGGCAAAGGCCGATCCTGATCGTCCAGGCGAATCCCCATATTCAGCATGATGGTTACCTGCTTCACCGGCGCGAAGAGTTCCGCCATCCGGTCTTTGAAGGACCCCGTATCCAGTTCCATCGCCCATTCGACCCGGCGATTGACTTCGCGTTTATAGACATATTGCCGGAACCCGCCCAAATCAACAGATTCGCCGCCCGCGTTGGTGCGATGAACATCCAAATCGCCCGTTTCATGAACATGCCGCGCCAGCAAGAGACTGTGCAGGATGCTGGATTTCCCGGAGCTGTTGGCGCCATAAATCAAGGTTAACGGCCGGATCGGTATCCGCTGCGTTTCGGCAAACGCCTTGAAATTGCCTATGCGTAATGCGGTTAACATGAGATTATCTCCAATGAATTGTGTCTAATTGTAATTTGGCCAAAGATGACATTCGGCATCCGAATGCAGATATGGCCGTCTTCATTCCGGCAGATCAAAATTTCGGTATGTGGTTTATCAAGTAGGTTGGTCACGTGGGGATAGCTCCTGCATGCAATTTAAATTTAGATGTTGTCTTTCCTCTTCTTTTTAATTATATTACCTCTAAAGTAGAAAGGCATTCATGATGTTTAAGGATTACCAAGAAAATTATCACCATCCTGTGAATAATTTTAACCACGCGGACTTTTGGGGCAAAAACTCAGAACATGAATTTGGAAACCATTTTGTCAGATGGTTTGGCTCCTTATCCGATAATAAAATCGTGGCTATACGTGAACTTCCTGTACCTGGATCGGGTATAGCCGATTTTGTTGTTGTCAAAAGACACGATTGCGCCAAAACCGATCAGCCGAGAACAACTGTTCAAGCCTTTGAATTTAAAATCAAAGACTGGCGAAAGGGCTTGATGCAGGCACACAGATATAAATATTTTTCTAACTCTTCCATTCTTGTCATTCCGTCGCATACGATCAAATCAGCGCAAAAATCAATAGACCTTTTTAAACAAATGGGTGTAGGTTTGTGGGCATTCAATGCTTCGGCGGGCACTGTAACCAAAACATTCACCCCGCGTCCCAAGAAAGTTCTGGACACCAAGCGCGCCGCATATGTCCTTGATAAAGCATATGGAGATCACCCTTGTAGCTGCGAGCGCTCTTTATAAAGACGCAAACCTTCCCTCATAGGTTCGATATGACTATCGTCGGATTTAGAATCAAGCGGCAGGCCTATTTCAGTCCATGCGGAATAAGCATTCCTGGCGGAATCAACCAACTCAAGGCATTTTTTGTAAGAATCGGCTTCATCGCAAAGGGACTTTAGAGCCTCCCATGATTGCAGAACTTCGGCATTACGATTTGGCTCGGGATTATAGTCTTTATCATGAGGAAGACCGTTAACAATTCCCGGAATAAATGTTTTAATTGCATCTTTTTCAGAAACTGTAATCCGATTCAACAATAGTTTGCTCAGATATCGGATAATTGGCAAGCGACCGCCAACTGAAGGGAAGAAACGATCCATGGAAAATGTTCTCAAATTGGACCACCAACCGGTTGAACCGGCATGCCCGCCCGCAACTCCGAGAAAAGGTGTAAGGATATCGGAATACCCGTTGATGACCTTAAATTCATTCACTTCAAGGGAACGATTCAACATCATCCAGTTTGCGATTACATCGGCATGATATATGTCCGATCTTGCCTCTGTATAGCGGCTTCCAATGATGACATAAAAGCCGTCCGGCGGATCGGCAAGCAAAGTGATATCGTTCAAAAACTCTTCAAATTCCCGCTGATCCTGTAATGCCTCGCGACAGACAATCAAACTTGCATATAGCGGCAGACTGCCGGAATAGACTTTTCTCGCTCTGCGTATGAAATTTTTCGCAATCACGGCTTCTCTTGAATCAAAAGATTGTGAAATATAGATGCCCGGCGCAATCACACCGGTGACATCCATTGCACTGATTTCATCAAAATATCCTTTTAAAACAATATCGATCGTTTCCATTAACTCCAAATCGTTCTTCCGGTAAACCTTAAAACTAGACCATTCATCAGCTTTGCCCAGATTTATTAAGGGCGACCCAGCATAAAGGCTTAAATAGAATTGAGGATCAATCAATACTTCAGCTTCCGGATGCTGCTCTCTTATATCAATAATGCGACTACGCATCGTTGAGTATTGAAGATCTTTCGGACTGAAAATCGCGCCATCTATGATATTTTCAGCAAGCCCCTGTAGAACCTTATCTCCCAACCCATGTCCAATTTGTGCGAATAGTTTCATGCCATTGCCTCCATTTTCTTAATCATCATGCCAATGTTGGCAGGTCGTAGGGCCGGAACTTTTTTCATCAGGTCGTCAACCAAACGGCAAAAATCCTGCGGTAAATCAGGACGCTTGGAGAATAATGGTTCCGGCGTTGTCGTTTTGATTCGATATAGCGTGTTAAATGCCGCATCACCCCTGAAAGCGTAAGGATTGATGCCTGAAGCATATTCATACAAGGTTAAGCCTATCGAATAAAGATCAGCACGATAGTCGAGATTTTGCCTAAAACCAGCCTCCAGCATTTCGGGCGCGATATAGTGGAGCGTTCCCGGTACTCGTAAGGTGTCACGCGTCAGGTTCGATCCGCCGATCTGGAATGCAATGCCGAAATCAAGAAGCACAAAGGGTCGGTCATCCATACCAGTCTTGATGAGATTGTCGGGTTTGATATCACGGTGAATATACTGTCTGGCGGTAAGTTCAATAACCGCATTGAATAACGCAATCGCCAGACTGCGGAGTTCATGAAAGGCAGGTTTATATCCAGATTGCAATAATCGCCGCAAAGAAGCACCCGGCAAATATTCCTCTGAATACATTACATACCCCAGACCGCCTAACAGCAAATCCGTCAATTCAACACTTCCCAGTTTGACCAGATAAGGCGATTCGCATTTTTTCAGGATGCCGATTTCCCGAAAGATGCGCTTCCTGTTTTCTTCCTTGACGCCTTCATCATTGGGATCTTCCGGAATTTGAATAAGCTTAAGGGCTTCCGGTTTTCCATGAATAAGTGCCTTGTAAACAACCTTAAAACCACCGGCGCCAATTTCCTGGACAATTTGAACATCTGGAAGTTCTTTTTTCAAAAGATTGATATCTGGTTTATTTATCATTCTGCCATTCCTCAACTTGTTTTATTCGGGTAACAGAAAACCCAGCTCATATAACATTTCCCTTCTATTAGTTTGTGCCCCCCAATGCTCTTGACTGTATTTCCATTTCAGTTAGTAGCTCTTTCATGTGTGCCTCGCGCCATTTGGTGGTAAGGTCTCCTATAAATGCGCGGTGAAGCAAAACGGCAAAGATCTCGTCGAGAGTTTCTCCTGAGTGCTGCCGTTTTGCTCTCAATGACAGGAGATCTTGGAATGCGGTCGTGAACACTTGAATCGATGTTTCACCCGGCAACGGAACGTAAAGGGTTGCCAGTGAAGATTGAGTAACCGCAGATTGGTTGACCCATCTCTTGGCAATGGAAGGAAAGAACTTCTTCGACCATAACAGGTGGAGGAAACCAGCAAGGTATTCAGGTGTAATGCGCGAGTCCGATACGCGAAGGCGGATTAGATGATTACTGAATAGATATGGCCGTTCATCAGGAGGCAAGAACAGACAGGTCTTACCGATTTTATCCTCGCTGTTCGTCCCCATGAAAAGCACATCTCTTTCTATTAGCCTATACCTTTCGGTATCACGATCAAGAGGGACGGTCCGGACAAGTTCCAGATTGAGTACGCCGGCATCGTCGATATTGTTCATACGGAGGTGAGGAATACCCCCATTTACATCCTTCTCGCCACATGCAAACCCGTTCTGAAAATTAATATCCAATTCCGAAAGAGGAATACCTGCCCTAGCAGTAACCAAAGCTAATGGATCGCCGAACATTTTGTAGAAGAGCGCGGGAAGGATACGGGCGGCCTTGGCGTCGGCCTCGGCGCGCTTTTTTCGAAGCGCGTCCGCCTGGTCCAGTATCTCCACAATCCGTCGCTGCTCGGATATGGGCGGAAGGGGCACTTTCACATCTGTAACATCTTTATCAGACACAGCGGGATAATGCGCACCTCTAACTTTTGCACAAAGTGCTTCAATAAAGTCAGGCGTACGGCTGTAATAAAATAAGTATTTGCCAATTACACCTTCACTGTCAGGTCTAAGAACGCAAAAGCCGGTTGAAGCGATTTGACCATTGAGCTTAGGGGGGACAGTAGCAACCGCATTAAGATTGGGGCGAACCGTTGAAATTAATATGTCACCTGTTTTTATTTCTTTGCGAGCTCTGCTTGGTGCTTCAGAACCTAATATTCGAGTTACTTGCGAAATTATCTTACTATCGCGGTCAATAGACGATATGTCGATGTATGAGAATTCTTCTGAAGGCATTTCTCTCGGATCACGTTGTCGTGTCGGCAAACATAGCTTTTTAATGGTAACTTCAGTCCACTTCATTTCAACATCTCTGCTTTTTCTGGATTGCGTTGCTTTTGTCCTTCCATGCTCGGGCGTCTGGTTTTTTCCAACTCTGTGGCGATGAGTTTTTTATTCTGCCGGCATGATACAAACGATAAAGAAATACGCGACAGTGTCGCGGAAATTCTTTTCGTCTTTGTATTTGGTTGTCTTTTTCTACCTAACATCAGTCTTCTATTTCCCCGAGCAGTTTCTCCAAACCCGCGGTAATTTCTCGCTCGATGGACAGCGTTTCCCGAATCAGTTCGACCGGGTCTTCATCCGGCGCTTTTTCGGCAATCTGCGGCTTGTAGCGTCCGGCAGCGAGGTTGTAGTCATTTTCGGCAACCTGCCCGACGCTTGCCCACCAGGAGCGCGTCTCTTCGCTTCCAGCCGGAAGCAGCGTGTTTGCTTCAACGCCCGGCGGATTGGCGAATCGGGATTGCTTATAAGCGGCCCATTGGCCAAGGAGGTCCGGGATGTCGTTTCGCTCCGGCGTTTCCGGACGGCCACCGCCGGAAATTTTATCCGGATCAAAGCCGTCGGCACGCACTTCGTAAAACCAGACTTTTCCCTTGTGTTTGGCTTTTTTGTCTTTCTTAACGCCGGAGGCGGGACGGCGAAACACCAGCACGCCGGTCTTGACACCCGCATACGGTTTGAAGACTCCCGCGGGCAGCGACACAACCGCCAGCAGATCAAAATCCTCGACCAGTTTGCGTCGAAGCTCCACATGCGCGGTGGTCGAACCGAACAGCAGGCCTTCCGGCACGACTACGGCGCCCTGGCCACCCGGCGCAAGCGCTTCCATCATGACGCCCAGAAAAAGCAACTCGCTTTTTTTGGAGTTGGTGGGCAGGTCTTTGCGGATCGATTCTTTCGGGAGAACACCTGCAAACGGCGGGTTTGATAAAATAATTTTGTATTTGCGCGTCAAATCGTCTTCCGTCAGGCCGCCCATGTCGGAGAGCGTATTGGCGCGTTTGACGTTGGCCAGGCGAATGCCGTGAAGGACAAGGTTCATCATGGCAATGCGCATCATCTGGCGCGAGACGTCAATGCCGTAAATGGAGCGCTCCAGAAGCCCCCAGTCGGGAATCTTTTCGCCGGGGCCTTTGCGATAGGTCTGAAGCGTGGGAATTTCTTTTTTGGCCGCTTCGATGGATTGATCACGTTTTTCCAGCCATTCCTCGCCATAGATGGGAATTTCCGTAGGCTCCGAAGAATACTTGGCCAGAATATGCTCAATGGCATCGATCAGAAAGCCGCCCGTGCCGCAGGCCGGGTCGTAGATGGTGTCGCCCAGGTCCGGATCGAGCATGGCAACCATCATGGTGCGAATCTGGCGCGGCGTGCGAAACTGGCCGTTGAGGGCTGACTGACCGAGGTGTGTCAAGAGATACTCGAAAATATCGCCCTTCACGTCGGTGCCCAGTTTAGCGAAGTCGATGCCGTCAATTTCATCGACCACCTGTTTCAGGACATTCGGGTCGATGATTTCCAAAACCGCGTCGCGGAAGTATTCAGCAATTTGCGGTTCTTCCTTTACCAGCGAAGCCATGTAGGGGAAAACATGATCGCGGACAAAGTCACGCAAGTCGTTGCCGCTTTTAAAGCGCCACTTCGTCCAGCGGAATCGCTCGGCCTGTTTGGGGTAAAGCAGTCTTCCGTTTCCGTTGGCCTGATCGCCCATCAGGCGGGCCTTGAGTTCACGGCTGGATTCTTCTTCATCGAGCAGCTTGAGGTAAATAAGATAAGAAATCTGCTCAATATAGGTGACCGGATTGGTAACGCCGCCCGCCCAGAGGATATCGGTGATCCGGTTGAGTTTACGTCGCAAGTCTGAATTCATTACTGCTCCTTATAAGCTCTTCGCAAGGAAGATCGAATCGTTCATGTCTTTGATGATGTCCTTAAGGCCTGCCTCTCCGAAAAGCTCCACGCCCATTTCGGCGGCGTTTAAAATGGAAAGCGGGGGCTGGAACAAATCGTCAAGTTCAATTCTTCCCCTTGCTATTCCGCGATTTTTCAACAGCGAAAGATACTGGGCCTGCTGCGGGGTTAAAGATTTTGCCACCAGCCAGGCCTGAAAGTTTTCCGTCAATTCTTCTTCGCGCGGTTTGATTTTGAGATTGCCCAGGGCGGCCTGAATGAAATCGATCAGGTTGCCGCCCGGTCGGCGGTAAGCGCGGCGCAAATTGTCTTCATTAAAATACATCTCCGGCTGGTTAAGCCGCGCGGAAAGAATCTTTTCTTCTTCTTCCGTCAACAGTATGCCCTGCCGCACCTTTTTGATGATGGGGTCGTCCTTTACGGCACTTTGAATCGCTACTTCCCAGTTGGTGACGTAGTCGCGCTTATCCACCCGTTCGCCGCCCGGCCCAACTTCAACATAAGTGACGGCATGCAGCCATTCATCCTCAAGACCAAGTTCGATGATCCTGTCGGATGATTTCGGCGGCTTTCGCTCGCCTGTGGGCGCATGGCCATCACCCGCTCCGGTGAAGATGTCGGTGTCGGAGTCGTCAAAGTATTCGTGATTGCCGAAGAAGTCATAAATGACAAACTTCTGTTTCTTGATGTGTGGCGCTATGCGCGTGCCGCGCCCTCGCATCTGCTGATACAGGATGGGACTGCGGACACGGCGGCACATGACCAGATGTAAAACTTCACGGCAGTCAAAACCGGTATCCAGCATGCCGACACTCACCGCCACCTGAGGATAATCCTCCCTTTTGAACTTGCGGATCAGATCGTCGGCATTGACAACATCGCTGGTGATGACTTCGGCATACTGGCCTTTGTGTTCGGGATGAAGTTCGTTTAAGTAATGGGCCAAGCGCGCCGCATGATGCTTTGTGATGGCAAAAACAATGGCCTTTCCGGGACCGATCTTTTGCCCCGGCGAAAGCTCCTTGTAATTGGCCCAGGCCAGCCGGTCAAACTCCTGCATCATTTTGCGGTTCGTGTCTTCGTTTGTCCATTTCCGCTCGAATTCGGACGGGTCGTATGTTTCTTCGTCCACCTCCGCGCCTTTGGCGATCATCTGCGTAATACCTTCGGCAAATTTATACGGGCATAGGTAATCTTCTTGAAACGCCCGCAAAATGGGAAAGGAAAAGTCGGGCTGATCGTTTCGGCACTGGTAAAACTGAAACGTGTTTCTTTCGATGAAGGCCGAAGGTGTTGCCGTCAGGCCGATATGCAGCGCATCAAAATGCGTCAGCGCGGTTTGCCACGCCCCATAGATGGAACGGTGGCTTTCATCGGCGATCACGACATCAAAATAGCCGCTGGTAAATTCAGAATACCGGCTGATCATCGTTTGCAGCAAACAAACCGTGATTTGCTGTTCCTGTCGGACCATGCCGGAACGCAGCCAGTAACTGCTGTGTTGATTGAGAATATCCTGTATGGCCTCGATGGCCTGTTTGGCAAGCTGCTCACGGTCCACAAGAAAAAGAACCCGCTCGGCCCGCCCGGATTGGATTAATCGCTTTAAGTAAAGACAAATTAAATCCGTTTTCCCCGTTCCCGTGGGCAGTTCGATCAGGAAACGGCGCTTGCCAAGTTCCACGGCATGATCCAGCGCCTGCATCGCTTCTTGCTGATATGGCCGCACCAGTCTGTTTTCGCCCTGGCGGAGGTAATATTCGGGGATTTCTATTGTTGCGAGAGGCTTGCGCGTTTCGCGCATTTCAACGAGCCGCTCCAGATCGCGGCGGGAGAAAAATGAATTGACGATGCGCGCATCATCGTTGCCGTAATCCCAGAAGTAAATGAGCTCGCCATTGGTTAAAAAGACGAAAGGCGCGCCAATGCCTTTGGCATAGGGAAGCGCCTGCTGTTTTGCGGCGTAAGGTTCCACAGCGGTGCGTTTAGCCTCTACAACGGCCAGCGGGCGGCCCCGGCGATCCGTGAGGACATAATCCGCCATCCCATCGGCGGCTATGCTGCTGTAGTCTGATTTTGCGGCATATTGGGCGGCGGGTTCGGCAACGCCTGCTGATGCGCTGCGCACTAATACCTCGGTGCGTACCTGCGACTTGTCAGCCGGGTCCCAGCCAGCCTGGCGAAGCAATTCGTCAATCACAATTCTTGCATCGGCTTCCGTCGAATAACCTTTCAAATTTACTCCTTCTTTTTCCTCCGGCTCACTGGCATTCAGGAAAATAGTCCGCCAGGTTCTTACCGCCGAAATACACATCGCAGACCAAGCGGCCGCGGTCTATTTTGTGCGCCGTTCGTAGATCGACCGCTTTCCCTTTGATGAGCCTTGAAAGTTTGTCTTTTGCAGCCTGTCCGCCGTAGGTACTGAGTTCCGGCGCGTCATATCCTGCCGGGCGCACGCGGTTTCCTGTTTCACCATTCCATTTCCATTGCGGAGAGACATCAAAGGTATCTCCATCGATAATTTCCGTTACAGTAAATGCTGGCATGTTTGCTCCTTTCGAATCAATTTTTCTCCGAGTAAGAGCAACGCCTGTGCCAAAACTTTTTTAGAATTCCATCTTACTAATATTACTTAACAATCAATGGTATCCGCATTTTTGGCGGTCATCTTATATTTAAACCTGGGTTAAAACAACTTAAACTTTGGTTTAAGGTTTTTTCGCCGCTTGCTGAACAAACTTGTGGATGGCTTGGGGCGTATATCCGAGAAATCTTGCCGCGCGGCTCTGGTTTCCGCCGGAGGCCTCCAACGCGCGAAGGATCATCTGCTTGCGAATGCTGCTTAGAAATTCGTCAAGAACAAATCCTTCATACGGATCGGGCAACGCTTCCAATGGGTCGGCGTACGTTATGGGGTCGGTGATCAACAGATCATCCGCTTGTAATGTATCCCGGCGGCAAAGCCGGACGGACCTCTCCATTGCGTTTTCCAAATCACGGACATTTCCGGGCCAGTTATGCGCTTGCAGTCTTGTCAGTGCATCCGTCGATAAACGTTTGGGGCTTCGGAGCGATCCATTCAAACGATCCAGAATAGAGAGGGCCAGTTTGGGAATATCGGACCGCCTGTCTCGCAGCGGTGGCAGCGTAATTTCACCGACGTTGAGCCGATAATAGAGATCCTCGCGAAAAGCGCCCCTTTTAACCATTTTCCTTAAATCCCGGTTCGACGCACCAATCACCCGCACATCCACTTTATGAGATTTTGTGTGCCCGATCGGCTCGACTAGGCCATCTTGCAGAACCCTCAACAGTTTGGCCTGCGCCGCTTGAGGCAGCTCGCCTAGTTCATCCAGAAAGAGCGTTCCGGAATGCGCCGCGTCAAATTTTCCAGTTTGGTCGGCGAGCGCACCTGAAAAAGCGCCTTTTTTGTGTCCGAAAAGAAGGCTTTCGACAAGGTTCTCCGGCATCGCCGCACAATTAACAACAATGAAAATGTCTTTAGGTCTGCCACTCAATAGGTGAATGAGGCGCGCAAACATTTCCTTGCCCGTACCCGTTTCACCAAATAACAGGATGGGCGCCTGCGACGGGGCAAGCATGGCCGCCATTTCAAGAGAGCGTTGCATTGCCGGATGATCGCCGACGATGCTCAGTTGCGCACGGATAGTATTTGCGTCGGGTTGCGTCCTTTCAACTTGGATAGGCAGGTCTTGAAATCTTACATCTGGAAAATCCGCGGAAGACAAATCGACTTCTGTTACAAGTGGATTTTCTTTTGTAACAAAATTTGGCGGCCTGACATTCAAAATACTGGCGGGAATGACACCGGATGACGTCAATAGAATCCAACAGGCATGCATGTGCGGTGTGCCAGATGCAACGGAGATATAAAACCGAGCGGAAGAAAAATCCGTTGTTATCTTATGGAGATGCCTTCTTAGGCCATTGAAAATGTCATGATAATTTGTTGGATCGGAAAGACTGATTTCAAGCACATGAACGTCGGATTTGGGGTGCAGCTTGTTGATGGCCTGTTTTGTTTGTTCGGTAATTTTGGATGTTTTTGGCGTATCGAATAGAATGATGCAGTCGAATTTTCGAACATTGAGCAAAGACAGGATTGGCCCCGGTTGCTCTTCCAGATCAACCAGTCCTTTAAAATAGGGATCATGAAAACCTGTGAATGTTAGGAGAATGTCCATTCTTTTCACATTTCTGCATTCTCTTGGCTAACTCTTTTATATAAACGCTTAAAAGCGTAACAATTTTATTTCATCAAAAATAATACGTCAGTTTTTTTAATATAAGCAATTATAAAATGTTCGTTTGGCATTTGCAAAATGGACATCATTATTTAGCATATAAATGACGCAGGCTGTCAACTTATTTCTCAGTATCTTTATCCAGAATGGATTTACAACTTGACAAACATTTTTTTAAGGCTTACTCTCGAGCTGGTAATACCACCAGCCACAAAAGCAAAAGGAGAAGCAATGCTCGAACCTTTAATCGAACCCCTTCGCACAGACAGCCTCAAAGATGTATTTGTGCTGCGGTTTGAAGAACTGATTCTTTCCGGAA
>DFZJ01000113.1 GCA_002382045.1 Syntrophaceae bacterium UBA4059 | reverse complement strand
TTTGTTCAAAACGAAAAAGTTCGGGTAAATCAACGTTCAGAGCGGCGGCGATTTTTATGAAAGTGTCAAAAGAAGGGTTTTGTTGGCCGCGCTCAATTTCTCCTATAAATTTATAGCTTAACTCGGAATGCTTACCCAGCTCCTCCTGCGTCCATGCCTTGGCGTTGCGCAGGGCGCGAATGCGCTTCCCCAGCAGAAATCTTTCATTTTCATGCCCTTTTCCCATGGATCGACTTTAAATGGTTTGAAAAAATGAATAAACCCTCTATTGGTGTTATTATTTCTTGACATAATACTTATAGATGTGCTTCATCTTCCAAGTACAACATATTGAACCCCAAAAAAACAAAAAAGGAAATTCAACCCATAATCAACGGAGAAAAACAATCATGACAACGAAACAAATTTTGCGTGTCGCCATTGTCTTATTTTTTGTCTGCCTCTTTATCAATATTGCACAGGCTGCCAATGTGCAGCAGTCCACCGGCGAAGGTTCAAGCAAGGAGCAGGCGCTGTATGCAGCCATGCGCCAGGCGGTGGAAAAAGAAGCGGGGGTTTATATCCATTCCGCCACCACCGTCATTGATGCCGCCGTTCTGGAAGATAAGATTTTTTCTCACAGCCAGGGGTATGTCTCCAGTTACAAAATACTTAAGGAAGGCAAAACCGGCGATGGCTACTTCGTCACCATTTTGGCCTCCATTGATCAAAAGTTAATAAAAGATGACGTCAATGCTCTGACCATTCTTCGGAAAAGCGTCGGTAATCCGCGTATTCTGGTGATGTTCAACCCCCGTGCAGAAGGAAGCGCGGCAATCAAAGGCAAGAACTTTGTCGAAGAAATCAGCGACGGCATTGAGGAGGCGCTCTCCGACCGTCAGTTTCGGGTTGTGGACAGAAACGCCGCCGCAGCATTTTCAAAGCAGCTTGAAAAAACGCATGACATCAATACAGAAATTAATAAAGCTGCCGCCTACGGCCTCAAATACAATGCTGAATATACTCTCTTCTACGGCACCGATGGAGAAATTACTAAGCGCGCCGATTCCTTTGCCGTCAATCTGCGCGTCAAAGCAAGGCTCATCGATAATACTCTGGCTCAAGTTATCACTAACAAAACGACTGATTCTGCAGGTGATGGACGGACCGCTGAGCAGGCCTTGGAAAAGGCGGGACGCGCCGGCGGAAAAGAGATTGTTGAACCGATCATCGCAATTCTTCAGCGCCACTGGATGGATATGCAGCAAAACGGATCGCTTTATATCGTTGTCCTTGATGGCGTGGATGACCCGGAAGAAATCGCCAAATTTACGGAAATGTTTGAAAAATATCCCAGAGTCAACAAAGCCCGCGAAGTAGAGTCAGGCGGGGGTAAAACCACTTTCGAGGCGGCCTACCGGGGAAAAAGGGATGAACTTGACCGTGATGTTCTGCGCACCGCAAAAATATTGAATTGGAAACTCAAAAAAATTCGCGCTGAAGGCGGACGCACCACATGGAAAAAACAATAATCAGGAGGATTTATGAAGAATTATCAACGTCTTTTACCTGCCGCCTTTATGATCGTCTTTCTTTTTTTTATGACGTCTTGCAGCACAGCCCAGACGTCTCCGGATCAAACCGTGACGCTCTCTGAGTTTTTTGCCGTTCCGACAAGTAAATTGTCCAGCACAGCCGACAGCATCGTTGTGCGGGGGGCGCGCACCGCTTTCACAAAAGGATTCATGAGAGTGGATTTTAAAATTTTCAACGAACGCGGACGCCGCAATGTCATCAACTACCGAATGCGTTGGCTGGACAGAGATGGCCTGATGGCCGCCCCCTATGATGCCTGGTCAACCATCGCTTTTGAAGGCCAACAGGAGACTGTTATTACAGCCGTTTGCCCAAATGACAAAGCGGTGGACTACATCCTGGAAATCCGGACGAATTGATCAATGCTCTGAAATTACCATAATTATCAAAGGAGGTAGTTTGCAAATTATGAAAAATTTTTTTTTGTTTACTTCTGTCTTGTGCCTTTTTCTTCTTACGCCAATTATTATCTTTGCGGCAATGCATGAATTCCGGGGCGTGGGCAAAGCTCAGATCAGTCCGGACAACAACTCGGCCACCGTCATGGCGGCGACCAATAACGCCAAGCGCAACGCTGTTAACGTGGCGATCAGAAAACTCATTGGACCTTCCGCCGCCAATGATCCAAAAATAAAAGAAGCTATTGAGAATATCCTTCCCCAAATCGACGATAATAAAATCATCGACAAAAAGGCATCGCGAGATGGAGAAAATAATTATGTTTTAAATATCACCATCAGAATTGACGATCTCGAGTTCCGGCAAATGCTGCAAACAGAGGGGATCGCGCCCACGGGAGATCGCACATCCAAAGTGCTGGCGCTGATGGATGAATATCACACCACGCCTACTGACATGCAAAAGCCGCTCAAGGAAGTTATCGAATATTCACACGATAAAACAGCCACGTCAGAAGCCAGTCTCTCCGCTGCCTCCGGTGCGTCTTCTGATACGAAGGCATCAGCCCGAGAATCCAGCGCCAGTTCGGCAAACTATGCTGCCAAAGCGCAATACGGCGCGCATGCCAGCGGATATGGATATTCAGCCGGCGGCTCCGCCAGCGGTCAGGTTGCGGCATCCGGTGCCCAGCGTTCGCAAAGCTCCGCCGATTACTCTGATAAATCATCCGAATTCGCCAAGTTGGACGCAAAATCATTTGACCAGCAGAAAAACGTCGTCAATTTTAAAAAACTGGTGGAGTACCAGCCGCGCAATGTTGGGCCATCCAAGAGCAATGCCACTTATAATGAACTGCTGAACGTGGCCGGACAATATGATCTGAATTTTATGAACAGCACGGTGTTCCGCAGCAAATATTTCCCCAATAAAGCAGTAACCCTTGATGATCTGGCCAATGGCCCGGAACTGGATAAATATGTTCAACAGGCAAGAAAAGAAGGGGCCGAGTATTTCATGATGGGCAACGCCATCATGCGCGATCTGGGACACAATCAATGCGACGGTGATGTTTCCATAGCCGCCTATTCCGTGGACGACAGCACCAGTTTAACGGCCACAACGCATAATGAAAGCGCGCGCGGCACAAGTTCTGATGACTGCCGCGTGACGCTGGCAAAGAAACTGGCCTATTTCGTCGGCAAAACCATCGGCAATTCCATCAAGAACTACAGCAGACAGCGCGAGGTATCCGGCAAGGAATATCGGATCAGATTGATAAGCTCTACAGACGGGCTGGGTGGCAGGATGGTCACTTCGTTTTCCAAGAATCTGTCAAACCTCAAAGGCCTGAACAGCAAATTAAACGAGAGAACTAGAACCAGCTCAACGTACGAGGTTGATTTGACCTACAAAGGCGAAGTTCCTTTTTCCGACGCCGTAACGCAAGTTCTCGATGCCATGCCGGCCATGAATCAGGCGGATTTTGAAGTTTTGGGCACGACAGTGACCATCTGCCTGGAAGGGAAAAACCGTTGTAAATAGTTGCGCATATACAATCTGCACTTGTTTGAATCAGTCTTGAGAGGTTTTATGAAACGATTAATTATTATTTTGTTGTCAGTCTGCTTGCTTCCCGTTATTTCGGAGGCTGCTCCAAAAGTTTATCCCGTGAAAAGAGTTTTTGGTTTCCGTCAAAATGCGCTAGCCGGTGCACCGGCCTTTCAAAAATGGGTTGCAGCCAGGAGCGCGGCGGGAGAAATGCGCGAGGCGCGAAGTATTCTTTCCAAAGAATTTGAAGCGGAATTCAAAAAAGCATTCGGCCCACTGGCCGCCGACAACATCACGGACAAAAACAAACATGAAGTGCTGGTTGCCTCCCTGCACCTTTTACGCGCATCGGAATACACCGTGCCCAAAATTGCGTTTTCCGAAGTCGCCATGCCCATCACGCTG
>DFZJ01000030.1:143-2959 GCA_002382045.1 Syntrophaceae bacterium UBA4059 | reverse complement strand
TAACCGCTTACGAAAAATACTATGCCGGCGATCTCGACGGCCTGAAGGCCGCAATCGGTGCTGAAGGGGCCGCCATGGACAATACTTTCGGGCAATATACCGTCGTGGAGAACCGCTTTATAAAATTTGTCTCGAACGTAGAACAGGGAATAGCAACCGGCGATCCGCACAACCTGCTCAAAGTGACGATCAAAAACAGCAACAATGAAATCCTGACATACATCTTTTCCGGATAAGGCTGAATTATGAGACTTTTCATCAGTACAAAAAAAGGTTTCTCGCTTCTGGAAATGATCGTCGTGATGCTTTTGGTCGGTATCATGGCGGCCTTGGCAGGTGTCGGTTATGTACAGGTGGTGCGGGGGATGCTCTTCACGAAAATGAACGCAGCCACCATTCAGAAAGGCGAGATTACCATAACGAAATTGGTTAAAGAGTTCAACAATATCAACATCAGTTCGATTGACCCGGGCACTACAAATGCAACATCGATCACCTTTATCTCGGTGAAGGATATAGGTCCGTCTTCCCATACGGTAGCACTTTCGGGAGACATGGTCCTTTTTGACGGAGATATTCTGACGGACCAGGTCAGTGACTTCAGCCTGAAATATTATGACAATTTTGACAGTACCAGCGAAACCACTTGCGGAACCACTTGGCAATCGTCACGCCGGATTATCGAAATCACCCTAAAATTAAAAGGGGCGGACGATGTGATATCGGAATTCAAAGCACGCGTAAAACCAAGGAATTCGTAGGACTATGAAAAATATAATTACATCCGTGAAGGGCAGTCAAAAAGGCGCAATCTTGATTACTTTGATAGTCGCCATCGTGGTTATTGGATTGAGTGGCGTCGCCATGGTTTATTTTTCCACGACATCCTCCTATGGCGAATTGATTGCCAACCGGCAGGCTAGGGCCTATTACATTGGCGAGTCCGGTGTCAACTATGCGCTTCAGAAATATGCTGCCGACAAGAGTACCTTCAGCGGCGAACTCACTTTTAGTGACGGCGAGAAATGTAATATAATAACTTCTATCGAAACCAAAGACGGCACAAACTGGCTTAAGATTCAATCCACGGGAACCGTAGGATCCGGTTTTTTAAAGACCCGTCAATTGGTGACAAAAGAAGTGAAAGAAGCGTTGGTCACGCCGCCCGGTGTTGCTCCTCCGACGACGGACGGAAATGGTGTCCCGATCGGTTTTGATTCAAACGAAACCACTCAGGACGATGATCCGACGAACCCTCTCGATAATACCTGGGAAGTCGTTGATATTCCCAAAACCGATTATACTATAGTCAATGGAGATCTTCTGTTTGTCGGAACGGAAGCCGCGATTACTTTAAATGCGGGTAATGTCAATCTTTGCGAGTCATGGGCTAGCAATGGACATCTTTTAAGCTATCTTATGCAGGTGAAAGTTCAAAATTCATCAAGCCCGAAGCATTTTATCGTTGGTCTTTCTTTTCGTATGCAGAATACTACCGCCACCAGCGACAGCTACGGGCTTTCTTTTTACAGGTATGAAGAATCTAACGCGTGCCCCAGCAGCATTGATTGGTGTAAGAATACCAACGGTATTCAGAAATATCTTAAAGCAGACAACAAAATGTTTGCCGTGCTGTGGAAAAGAAAATCAAACGTATACACGGTTTTGGCCTATGCCGAAATGACGCCTTCCTATGGCGTCTCTGTTAACGGAGACTTGACGCCATGGTCAACCATCCTGCTTCGGGTGAATGAACAATCCGACGGAAACCACATCAAGGCGTTCGTCAAAGCGCCGACCGTTCCAGCGACGGGAACAATCAACTGGAGTGTATCAAGCTTCACACCGGTATTATGGACCGCAACCTGTCCTCCACCTCCAGCGGGTCCTCCCTGCACGCCTGTAACGCCATTTGCGGAAGTTGTTGATAGCGAGTTTCTCTCAACCGGCTTTTGCTCCGGCACCACTCAAAACCGGCCGGAAATCGGCATTCATGGTTTCTACGACATGTCTTGCAACAAATGCCAGTTTTTTGACGACTTCGGCATTACTGTTCAGGGAACGGCGGGCGGATCGGTCGTTTATTGACGTGTTTTATTGCTTTTTACTGGAACTGGTAAGTCATAGACAATATGGCTCAATCCTAATCTCTATTTGCCGGTACGCACCGGTAGAACCCGGCCGTAAAACTCGTTGGTCTGAAGATACCATCCCCGGTAGCCGTTGGTGAATTGGAAGAAAGCGGCATCGTTGCCATTGGTTTCTGATGCCCAGAAGCTGGAGCATGAAATTTCAATTAACTTTGTTGTATGGACGATACTGCCGCATTTTGACTGGTAACTTCTTTTGGGATCATATAGTTGCGCCAATTCATCCTGCTTAGGCAAACGCCAGTCAGAATAGCCCCCGCCACGATAGCGTTCGCAGTATTTTTTTGCATCGGCCCAGTTGATGTCGCTTCCGTTGTCGTACGCAGCCCACATTAAACCGCTTTTCTTATCCACAACGATGTCGTCTTTATCCGCTTTAAACCAATGACCATCGCTTTTTTCCTTCTCTTGTCCCGGCTGTGCGGATGCGGTATTTACATTAAATAAAACAATAATGAATGTCACAAAAACACAAATCCCCATCCAGCCCAGAGATGTCTTGGTTTTCATGCGTTCTCCCTCCTGTTTTCCATTAAAAAATCCTGATGCCGGTTTTAATAACTTCCGCCGCCATTGGGTTTTCTTTTTTAAATTCATTTCGCAAATATGGATGCGGTTCAATGGAAAGATCTATGTCACGCGCAATTTTCATCATCATAAATTTAA
>DFZJ01000030.1:0-132 GCA_002382045.1 Syntrophaceae bacterium UBA4059 | reverse complement strand
CTTCGTCAATCCTGATGTTTCTTTTCCGGAGTTCATCAAGGTAACGATTGATTCGTTCGAAAACTATTTTTTTAGGTTTTCTTTTAGCCACTTTCTTAATCCTTGCTTTAGGTCATGCCCAATCTCTCTTTA
>DFZJ01000103.1 GCA_002382045.1 Syntrophaceae bacterium UBA4059 | reverse complement strand
ACTGTATCCACAATGTTGAGCAGGCCTTCGACTTCCTTGATCATACCGTAAGGACGTTTGGCTGAAAGGATCTCGTCCATCCGGGCAAGGGCCTGTTTCGCTTTTTCGTCTTTTTCCAGCTCCTGACGGTTGAGTTTGAAGAATCCTTCCATCGCTTTTTGCAGTTTTACCCAGGTAGCCTTTTGGTTGGTGTAGAAATCGGAAAGTTCATGAAGGTCATCGGCCAGATCATGGAGATCATCTTTCTTCTTCAGAAACATCTGGAAGAAATCATAGCTTGCAGCCACAGCCAGCAACTTCTCCATCATCCTGCATCCGGCGTCAATTGCATCTTTACCTGGATATTTTCCGGTATCGGCGAGCGGTTGATAGCTTTTTAGCTTCTGCTCCCAGTCCTGAAGCCGTAAACGGATAAACGCAAAAAGGCCGTCTTCCGATTCCGGCCCGATCTTGCCGAAGAGGTCCTGCCCCAGTTTGCGGCTTTTTCCCAATTCTTCCGCCGCCACGGCTTTTCGTTTGAGCACCTTTACCTTCTTCCAATTGACGGATTTTGTGAGCGGGTCAATCGCGTCTTTCGGCAGGACGGCGGCGCCTTCCACCATGAGGGTAATTTCTCCGGCCAGAAACAACTGGCTGACCAGCAAAGCAACTTCCATCTCCGGCCAGCCATAAGGACGGCCGGAAAAGCGTTCCACCATGTCGGAAAGCAGGATGCTTTCATATTTGACCATGCTGAGATCGACAAACTGCCGCACTTCTTTGATGGCTTGAGAATTGCCTTCCACCACATCGATTTGCAGGTTGTATTGACCAATATCATTGGGTAGAAGGATGGCGCGGATTTCTTTTTGCGGATCATCATGCACGGCGTCGAGGTATCCCAGCTTGGTGTATGTGTTCTTGATCAGGTAGGTGACGGCATTTTGCAGAGCAACTCTGGAGGATGCGGCTTTTTGCTCCAGTGTTTGACCCGCCGCATAGAAGTCGCCTTCCACGATCATTTTTTCCAGCATGGCAGTCAGCCGGTTTGCGCGGTCCCTGTTTTCATCGGCGCGGTCCCGCAGGATTTTCAAAAGACTCTCCGGCGCGGCCTTGTCACTTTTGATGTGGATATACTTATTGGTCCTCACATAGGTGTTTAGCTCTCTTCCAAAATCAAGATTTTCGGGCATTTTGATCAATACGCGTCCGTTATCCTCAGAGCTGCGCAAGATACATTTTGGTGAGTTATACAGCGTAAAGTCGTCATTGAGCGGCGTGATGACTTCCACGCCCAGGTCATGATCCATTTTGCCGTAGGGCAGGCCGTCACAGATCCGGTTAAAGCCATAGTCCTTTTTATTGAGCTGGTAGCGGCATTTGTTGTCGTCCTTGAAAACCTCCTGAAAGATCATGTCGGAAAGGACTTTCGTGACTTCGCTGGGCGCAATATCGACATTTTTGATTTCGCGGCTGACGCTTCTTTCTTCATCCGTCAAATAAAAATAGAGATCGCCGTTGCGGCTGACCAGGTTTTCTTTCTCCAGACGTTGTAACGATGCCTCAATTTTTCGCTTCAAGGCCAGACGATCCGTATCGACTTCTCCGATGCAGAGGGTTACCAGATTATCGACATTGGATTTGAGAATATCCACATACCGGATCAAAAAGAGAACGCGCAGCAGTTGGCCGTCAAACGGATCCAGTCCGGGGTTGTCTTTGGCCTGATCAATAGTTCTTTTTACGGCCGTATCCAGAAAACTTTCAATGGCCGGATAAAACTCATAAAGGGGAACCAGCGCCCCGACTTTTTTGTCACCGATATTCTTGGCTGCTGACTGGAAGGCGTCCAGCATGGAGCGCTCGCCCATGGCCAGATGCTTTCCTGTGGCGCCTGCTTTGCGGATGGATTCAAAGACTTTCTGCAAAAGCTGGAAATGGTAAGGCGCAAACGGGTAGTCGTTGACAAATTCGTCCTTGTCCCGGTAATTTTTCAGCGTTGCGCCGTTGTTGCTGAAGCTCAACTGGTTTTTCAGAATATCACCCTTTTCCTGAAACAGGTCTTCCAGCACGCGCCTGGCATCAATGACTTTATCCAAAAGGCGCGATTGGATAACTTCATCCGTATTGGCGCTGGAAAGAGAAAGTCGTGTAGAAAAACGGCCCTGGATTTTGGAAAAGTCGTTGGCCTTACTTCCCGTCAACTCGCCTCGCAGAACAGTATCAATGTCTTCCTGTGAGGTCACAATAACCCAGGCCCGGCCGCCGCAGATCCTTCCCAGATCCTCCGTGATGGTCTGGAGATTCAGCATGAGGTGCGTGTCTTGGCCGATGAACTGGCCAACTTCGTCCGCCAGAAAGATGATCCGGTGCTTGGGGCCTTTGCTGTCCAGATATTCCTTGACCAGTTTGGCGAAGCCTTCGATGTTCAGTTTATATTTGGCTTCCGCCTCGTCAAACCACTTGGCGGCGGAGGTTTCGCTCATGCCGTTTGTTTTCATCAGGGCTTGAATGACTTCATCACGATAGAAACCGAAGGCGTCACGGTTCTTTTCCCAGTCTTTTCCGCATACTTCCTGAAAAGCCTGATGGAAATTGGCAAGCTTTCCTTCTTGGGTCAATTCCCGCTCCAGGTAGGCGATGTGCGGCGAATCGCCGCTGAAGCCTTGCATTTCGTTGAACACCCGGATGAAAACGGAGAGAATGGCGTCCTTGCTGTCTTTGTTGTCCGCCTTGCTGTCGATATTAAAGAGAACGACTTCCGTAGTTCCGGTAACCGCCCGTTTGATGTCGGACAAAAGCAGCGCGTCATTAATCTTCTGGTCAAAGAAATTGACCGTATCCTTTTCCTGATGCGTTTTGGGATCGCGGGCGCGATGGTTTTTGAGGATATAGGACAGGATTTTTATGAAATGTGATTTACCCGATCCGAAAAAGCCGGACACCCACACGCCCATCCGGCTTGCCACAACAGGGTCTTTGGGATTGTCCATGGCAGCAAGGTAGGCATCAAAGAATTTTCGGAGATGGCGGTCGAGTTCCCGCGTAACAACGTATTCGTCCAGTTCCTGCCAGACAACGGATTCGTCAAGCTGGTCTGCTTTTACAACGCCATTGATCTGACGGAACAAATCGCGGACAAATAGATCTTTAATATGCATAATAAGCGCCTCGTGAGATGGATCGGTTTCAGTTGTAGTTTATGCTTCATATGCTGCTTGTCCATATTGCTCAGGGCACAAGTCGAAAGGCCCTGTAATAGTTGTTTGGCAGGCGGCCAAAAAGGCTTAGCGTCTGCCCGTCATAAACGCCAGGATAGAAAATAACCAATGGCGTGCCCGCCATTAAAGGGTGAAGATTGGTCAGCAAGGTGTGCGACCGGAAAAGCGGCCAGGCGTTGCCAACACCTGTCATCATCACCACATCGCAGCTGTCCGGCCGTGCTGCCTCGACAAAGGCTTTGGCAATTTTTTCTTCATGGAGTGGCCCTTTCAGCGCTTTACTCAACGCCTCCGCGCCTTTTGTTTTTTCGATATCCAGCGCGCGGTCATAAAGCTTGCGCGATTTCAGATAATCGATCAGAAGATGAAACAGGTTGATGTGAACGATTTTAAGATCCGGTTTCTTTTTAGCTAATGTATCTATAATGAATTTGATATATTCGCGTATGAAAAGTTCTTCTTCCGGTGGGTAGTCAAAGATATAAAACCCTATTTCATTGCCCAGACCGGAATTATTCAGTAGTTCCGGCGATTGTATTCTATCCATGATCTGATTGAGCCGACTTTTAAGCGATTCATTCATGAGCAACGTCCATGCATCTTAAAATGTATTTTTCTTGGTGCTTTAAAAGATAGCTTCTAACTTCGGGTATAAGTGTGACAGGCATAAGCTTCAGCGAACGCGTTGAATCAAGATACTTGGCTTCCGCTAAAATTCTGAAGATAACCTGTCCAAGTTTTGCCTTGGTTTTTTCGCTCCAAGTCGATACCACGGAATCTCTAAGCTCGCAAGTGTAAAGGAATTTTTTCCAGTCCTGGACGGTCAGTTGCTTATCAAATATTCTATATTTTTCTTTAATAACGTCATTGAGAAAATCACCCAGCAGGCGGCTGTGATGAATTGCCGCCACAAGCAGAGCCTGCAAGGCCGTTTCCGCCGATCCGTTTATAATCAGCTTCCACAAATCGGGGCTCATGGGATCAAGCCGGTTGCGAATGAGCCTGGCCATGCGCCTGGCCGTCGCCGGTACTTTCTTTTGTAAAACATTTTCCACATGGATGGCTTGATGCCATGTCTTTTCATCAGCGCCGACCAGCAGCAGCTTCGCAACTTTCCTGCTTTCCCTGAGCATCAGAGAGCCCGCCGATATTTCGGCATTATAAACTTTATGAGATTTTTGATTTTTCATTCATCAAACATTCGTGATAATATGCTTTAAGCATTTGATTGAGCAATGCTTTTTGAAGAATGGACTATAGGACAAGCATTTTTGTATGTCAATGATGTTTTCCCGCCGGCAAGGGAAACCTGATCGATTTGCATGGAGTTAACAATGGCTAAGAAAACAAAGGCAAAGAAAAAAAGCGTGTCGATGGAATCGTATCAGGTTGAAGTCAATGACTGGGAAATATATTATCATTTTGGAATAGCACCTAAGGGTGTAATTGAAGGCGTATATTGGGAAGGCGCCCATTTAATTCTTCTGGGCAGATTAATTTCACCCACCCTGAAAACAGCAAGCAAAGCCAGAATTGAAATAAATCCTGATCCTCAATTAGATGATCATTGGCAATCGAAACCAACGATAATTTCTGCAAAGGCCACAGGATGGATGGAAATTTCAAGAGGCGATGATAAACTTATATTCTATTGCTCGGTTCCGTCTCACTCTTTGACGTATTTGACTTTAGCGGCTCAGTCTGGAAAGATAAGGAACGCTTCTATAACTGGAACCAAACTTAAATGGCGACAGGGAAGGATCTCTCATTTGAGTCTGTCAACGCATAAAGAGGACGAATAAAGGACGTGTTCAGGTCACATTATTTACCGTGGTTTTTTCCAAAAGTGGGAACATAGTGGGAATTTTTAGGCCGTACCGGAATAACAAAAAAGACTTGCGGGTTACTTAAACAACGCAAGTCGTTGATTTTATTGGTACCTGGGGTCGGAATCG
>DFZJ01000079.1 GCA_002382045.1 Syntrophaceae bacterium UBA4059 | reverse complement strand
CTCCGGAATGACCACCGGTGCAACCACATTCTGCGGAACGGGCGCCGGAATTGCCGCCGGTTCAACCACGGGCGCCGAAGCGATTTTCTGTTCAGTTCCCGCAACCGAATCCGTTGCCCCTTGATTCGGGACGGGAATAATCATGTCTTGTGAATCGTCTTTTGCCAGCAGCGCCGCATTGCCGGAACTCAGGAGAGCAATGATATCATTGTGTTGATAGTATTTTGCATAATCGAGAGCCGTTCGCCCGTCTTTGGCTTTAATATTCACATCGGCCCCGCCTTTGAGTAGGGTTTTTGCTATCTTCGGGGCATTGTAATAAGATGCGCTGATCAAAGGGGTCCAACCCTGATCATTGTCCTGGGCGTTTACCTTATCTCCCTTTTCAATGAGAGATTTGACGACGGGATGCATCTCTTCTCCGCAGGCAGATGCCGCCAATAACAGAGTTCCACCGGAAGGCGCCGGTACGTTGATGCTTGCGCCTCTTTTCAGCAGAAGATCAACCACATCAGGCATACAGTTATAGGTGGCCCAGTATAGAGGCGATGCACTCCATTTACCCGAGCTCGGTTCGTTGATGTTTGCACCTGCATCAAGAAGCCTGTTGACGCCGGCCAGATCCCGTCTTTCCACGGCCCTGATGAGAGGGGTTCTCATGGTGCACCCAACTGTTGCCAGCAATATGGCAATCATAAAAAAAGAAAGGTATTTCTTGCAAGATAAAGAGTTCTTTCTTTTCATAATCGTCTTCTTTCTGTATGAATTACCATATTTGACCTGCTAAGGCAGATCGTCGATCCAGGCCGGATCGTTAAACCAGCGCTCGGTCATTTTGTCCAGTAACCCCTCGCCTTTAAGGAGCAGCAACGTGTTCTGCAGGAAGTTTGTCAGCAGAGGGTCGCCCTGACGGATGGCAATGCCAACCGGTTCGATGCTGAAGGGAGGATTGGCCACAAAATCTTTGTTCCGGTGCCGCATGGACTCGACACTTGTAAACGGATAATCAGCCATCAGCGCCATGACCTTCTTTTCCCGCAGAAGATCGAGAGTCTCTCCCGTCGATTCGACAACAACCAATGTCGCTTTGGGTAATATCATTTTCGCAATCCTCTCCGTTGTTGTTCCCTTCGGCACGGCGACGGTAAAATCGGGTTTGTTGATGTCCGCGAGTCCGTGGATCTTGTCGGCAATATCCTTGGTGGTCAGAATAGACTGTCCCGACATGAAGTAAGGACCTACATACACCACCCGCAGATTTCGCTCCGGCGTAATGGTCATGCAGGAAAGGATCATGTCGATTTTGCCGCTTTCCAGAGCGGGGATCAATTTATCGAAGGGCATTTCTACCAGTCGCAATTTGACATGCATGGATGAGGCGATGAGCCGGCTGAGGTCGATATCGAGTCCCTTGAGCTTGCCGTCCTTGGCCTTGAAGGCCATGGGAGGCAAGTTTGCGGTCGTGCCGACGACAAGTTCTTTTTTCTTCAAAATATTATCAATCGTCGGTCCGGCAGAAGCAAAAGAAACGAAACACAACAGCAGGAGCAAAACCATCATTATTTTGAACTGCGATTTTTTCATGTCGTTACTCCTTTAAATGAGTTGCTTTATTTCAGGGCAACTCGGATTTTTTGAAGCAAAAGCTGTTCGTGCCAACTTTTCCGCGGCTCATCAAAGGCGCCTTGCAATATTACGGGAAAGCATAGAGGGGCGGCGGTGTTGTGTCAAGCGGGAAAAAAGTCTGGGGCGGGGAAAATAATCATGATGAAAGGCCTGTTTTTATAATTTGATTTTTTTTAAAAGCTCATATAGTCTATCGCAAATGATAATGATTTCGGAATGATTCGCCTATGAAAGCTGTTAAAAAAACTGCGCGTCTTACCTCGCCAACACCTCCGTTGACTCTTGAAAATATTTTCAAAAAAGCAGGTTCAAAACCTAAAGCAGCGCCGGAACAAAAAAATCAGCAGGCGGAATATATTTTAATTGCCTCAGAGGCTGTTTCCGCAGCCCTGCGCGCCAAACTTCTTCCTCATGGTCTCAGCTTCAAACTGAAAGATGACCTCCTGCAACGCCTGATCCAACTGGAAAAAGAAAACCGTCATTTAAAATCCCTGAGCGTTACGGACGAGTTAACCGGCGTTTATAATAAACGTTTTTTCAGCAGACAATTGGCGGTGGAAATCGTGCGCACTAAAAGAACCGGTGAGCCTTTCTGCCTGATATTTATTGATCTGGATAATTTTAAAATCGTCAACGATACGCTGGGACATGCCAAGGGTGACGAATTTTTAGTCAAAATGTGCCGCCAGATCAACTTGAATATCCGTCCCACGGATTTTGCCTGCCGTTTTGGCGGCGATGAATTTGCCATCATTCTTCCCGCTACTTCTCTGATGGATGGTGTTAAAATTGCCAGGCGCTGGCATGAGCTTTTTTTGCAGGTTGCAAAGGAGATGAATCTGCCGGTTTCCTCCTCTATCGGCGTCGATCAATTCAGTGCATCGAGTCAGCAAAACGCTCAGGAATTTCTGCATCAGGTTGATCAGTTATTGTATGACGCGAAAAGAACGGGTAAAGGAAAGATTGCGCATCCCGATATTGACATACCCGATTCCAAGGCGGTGACACGGGAGGAAAAAGAACTTTTGTATCACATTTTTCAGCCCTCGGGGCACAAGCAACATCTCCGAAAAAAGGACAAAGGAAAAAATTGAAAACAGCACAAGAAACCCTGATCGTATCGTTAACCAGCGGAAAAGGCGGTGTCGGCAAAACCTTTATCAGCACCAATCTGGCCGCAACGCTCGCCAGGCAGGGCCGGAAAGTCCTGGTGGTTGATTGTGATCTGGGACTGGCCAATATTGATATCATGCTGGGCATCAATCCTGTGCGAACCCTCAAGGACGTCGTTTTCGGCGACCTGCATCTGCGGGATGTCATTATGCCGACGTCAGGTGGATTTGACTTGATTCCGGCCAGTTCCGGCATCCGCGAAATGGCGCAGCTTTTATTTGAAAAAATTCAGACCATTAAAGAAATGATGCTGGAGCTTGACGGGTATGATGTTATCCTGCTCGATACGGGTGCGGGCATCGCAGAAGTTGTTTTGCAGTTCAATTTGCTGGCCCGGTATAACATTGTGGTGATCAACCGGGAACTGACCAGTCTCACCGACGCCTACGCGATGGTCAAGGTCATGTATCAGGTTTTTGGCAGGCAGTCTTTCGGCATCATCACCAACAATGTTGCAACCAGCAGGGAAGGCGCATCCATCTTTAAAAATATCGATACCATCAGCCGGCGCTTTTTAGGTTTTCCGCTGACCTGGCTGGGTAATGTCAGGCAGGATGATATGATTCCACAATCCATCTTAAGACAGGAAATACCGGTCTGCAAGTTCCCCCGCTCACGTGTGGCCGTTGATTTTATAGCCGTTGGAAAGACGCTGATTGCCGGGAAATACCCCGTCGTATAAGAACAACTACCCGTTGAATTGGAGAATTCGTTCCAGATCGCTTCCGTAGCGTCTGTATTTTTCAGGAGACAAAATTTCCTGGAGATTGTCCTTATTCTGCACCAGTTCTGCCAGTGTCTCATCCGGCAGAAACATGAACACCGCGCAATTGACAACTTTTGCCTGTTCAAAGCGCCACAAATAGAGCTTTTTGAGCAGCTCTTTTTGATCGCGGGCCAGCGTATAATATCCTTTGATCTTCGAATAACCGCGCCTATCGAATACTCTTTCCTGCCAGTTGGCGGCGGCGATTTTTGCAAAAGCATCCCGCGCGGCGCCTTCCAGCCCTTGTTCCTGCAAGGATGCCCGTTGTTTTTCATAAAGAGCGGGCAACAGGGTCACATCCTGGACCGCATATTCCAGTTGTTCATCCGTCAGCGGGCGGTGATCCCAGCGGGAACGCTGCATTTTTTTGCTCTTTTTCAATTCCACGCCGAGGAATTCCTTGATCATTTTTTCCAGCGAGAGCTGCCGGAATCCCAGCAGCATCGCCGCCCGGTGCGTGTCAAAAATATTTTGAAACTCGAATCCGTAGTCTCTCTTCAGCAGGCGGATATCGTTGTCGGCCGCATGGAGAATTTTCACGACGGACTTGCTTTTAAAAGATCTGGCTAAAAATGAAAAATCGAGGTCGGCTGTTGCATCCAGGACATAGGTAGTCGTCGGGGCGTAAATTTGGATCAAACAGAGTTTTTCCCTGAAATATCTGAATGAATCATATTCCGTATCAATGCCTAATATCGAAGCCTGGCGTAAGTGCTCGGAGGCGCGCTTTGCGGCTTCGGGTGAGTTCACCAGCAGCCAATCCGTATTCATGGACAGCTACTTAACCGAAACGGGAATTTAATGCTATAAAAATGATGGGCATGGGTTTCCGAACCTGCCTGCGATATTTGTCTATTTGCTTAGTTTTATTGTGCTATTTTGCTTTACAAAATAATAAGATGTGCTACGCTTCGGCGTGTGTTCGCAAAAGGTATTCTGGGTGATGAAAAAACCGTGGTTATTTCTTATCATTGCAATATTTTTAGGGGGTTGTAATATGCAGAACAGATTTCTTTATTTCCCGAATGACGAACGGCCGACAACCCGGATGCTGGCGGTGGAAAATCTGGCGCTGTGGCAGACATCCGGCTCGGACTACCGGGGCTTGATCTCAACCGGGAATGTTTCTACGCCTCAGGGAACGGTCATTATTTTTCACGGCAACGGTGGTGCGGCCATTGATCGCGCATTTTATATAGAACCGATGGTAAATCTCGGTTTCCGCGTTATTCTGGCTGAATATCCGCAATACGGGGGGCGTCCGGGTAAGGTGGGAGAAAAACCATTTGTTGCCGACGGCCTGGAATCGGTTCGTCTGGCCTACCAACAGTACGGAGAACCGTTTTATGTTTTGGGGGAATCACTGGGCTGCGGTGTTGCCGCTTCTGTTGTCAAACAAACGACAACGCCCATTGCCGGGCTCATTCTGATCACGCCCTGGGATACGCTGGCTGCCGTGGCCAAATCGCTGTTTCCCTTTCTGCCGGTCAAGCTGGTTCTCACCGACCAATATGACAGTATTGAAAATCTGAAAAAGTTTCAGAAGAATATCGCTGTGGTGGGCGCCGAACAGGACGAAATACTGCCCATCAAACACGCCCGTCATTTATATGAAAATTTGCCGGAAGGCAGAAAGCGCCTGTGGGTCATCCGGGGTGCGGGCCACAACGACTGGCCGTCTTATGCCGATGCGTCTTTATGGAAAGAGATGACCGACTTTGTTAAAGTTGCTAAAAAATGAAAGGATACCCCTATGAAAAAATCAATATTTTTGCTGGCAGGATCTTTTGCTGTTTTGCTGTGGCCTTTTTCGGCGTCAGCCCTGACACCCGAACAGGTGATTGAACTTAAGAAGGAAGGCGTCAGCGAGACAACGATACAAAGAATGATTGAACAGGAAGCAAAAGCCAAAGATCCTTACGCCACAATGGGCGTGAAAGAGGTCAAAGATAAGGATGGCAATACGGTCATTATTCATACAACCGGTGAAAACACCAGTCATGCAACTGATGACGAAGAGGCGGCAAAAGTGGATAAAGCCTGGGAGATGCTGCGCAACATGACGATCAAGCATCAAAGGTAAATATCTCGACGCAAACAGCATTACAACTTAGGAAGGGTTATGAACATGAATTATCCGACAATTCCCCCGCTTGACATAACTGCCGCCAAACAGGCGGAAGCACGACAAAACAACTTGACCAAGCCTGCCAAAAGCCTGGGCAGGCTGGAAGAAGTATCCATCCGGCTGGCCGGGATGAAGGCCGATCCGTTTCCCTCCGTTTCCCGTAAAGCGGTGATTGTCATGGCGGCTGACCATGGCGTTGTGCAAGAAGGTGTCAGCGCCTTTCCCGCCGAAGTCACACCGCAAATGGTGATGAACTTCCTCAAGGGCGGAGCCGCCATCAATGTTCTGGCGCGTCAGGCAGAAGCCTCTATGACGATTGTTGATATTGGTGTCGCATCCGATTTTGACCCGTCCCTGCCCGGACTGCTGCACTGTAAAGTGGCCCACGGAACGCGCAACATGGCCAGGGGGCCGGCCATGACCCGCAGCGAGGCCGAAAAAGCGCTTGCCTGTGGGATGGATGTGCTGGCTTCGGTCGCAGAAAAAGGTATTGATTTGATTGCCACAGGCGACATGGGCATCGGCAACACGACGTCGTCATCAGCTATTGTCGCCGTTATGACCGGGTTGCCGGTTGCTAAAGTTACCGGGCGCGGCACCGGGATAGACGATGCGGGTTTGGCCAATAAGGTAAAGATTATCGAACAGGCTATCGCTGTCAACCAGCCCGATCCAAACGACGCTCTCGATGTGCTCTGTAAGGTCGGCGGGTTGGAAATTGCGGGACTGGCCGGTGTGATGATTGCCGCCGCGGCGCGCCGCATCCCGGTTGTGGTGGATGGATTCATTTCAACTGCCGCCGCCATGATCGCGGTCGGCCTGGCGCCGGATGTGCGCCATTATCTGTTCGGCTCGCACCAGTCGGTTGAAATCGGCCACAAGGCCATGCATAAACACCTTGGGTTGACCCCGCTCCTTGACCTGAATCTGCGCCTGGGAGAAGGAACCGGTGCGGTGCTGGCTTTTCACCTGATTGAAGCCTCGGCTCGCATCCTGCGGGAAATGGCGTCGTTTGCCGAAGCCGGTGTGAGCGATAAAGGATGAAGGTTCACGGTTCACGGTTCAAAAATAAAGGAAAGTTATGCATAATCTGCGGACTGCTTTTGGATTATTGACCACGCTGCCGTTTGGGATGCCTTCGAAATGGTTTCCCGGTGACAGCGGCCGTGCCGGGATCTGGTATCCACTGGTGGGACTTGTTGTCGGCGGGTTGATCTGGCTTAGCTGGCTTGCGCTGTCTCATTTTTTTCCGCCGCTGATGGTTGGTGTCCTGACGGTAGTGGTATGGGTCAGCCTGACAGGTGGACTGCATCTCGACGGGTTGGCGGATTGTTGTGACGGCTTGCTGTCTTCCAACTCGCCAAAGCGGCGGCTGGAAATTATGAAAGACCCGCATCTGGGCACGTTTGGCGGTATTGGCCTGCTGCTGGTTCTGCTTGGCAAAACTGCGGCACTGAGTGTGCTGACGTCTTCGACCGGTCTGGCCATTATCCTGGCCACAACCATCAGCCGCTGGCTCATCCTGCCCGCCGCGTTGCTGCCGCTGGCCAACCCCGGTGGCATGGGGGCTGATTTTGCCGCAGGCTTCAGACGCAGCGCCATTTTTATGACGGCGATTGTGCCTCCTGGCCTTGCTTTTTTGCTGGGGATGCAGGGTTTTTTTGCAATATTTGCCGCCCTGATTGCGGCCACGGCTGTTTTGGGACTGGCCTTTAACCGCATTGGCGGTGTGACCGGTGATGTGTTCGGCCTGTTGGTCGAAGTGACCGAAACAGCAGTTTTGCTGAGTTTCACCATCTAGGGCCAGGGGCTGCAATCCCTTGCCCTCAGTTGAGTAAGGCCAATTACAGTGAAGTTTTTGAGGAGCGAAATGAACGGTTATCCTTTTCGATTGGGCGCAACGTCCTATATTATTCCTGCCGGTATGTTGCCCAATGTTCGTTATCTGGCCGGTAAAGTACAGGATGTGGAGCTGCTGCTTTTTGAAGTGGATGACGGTTTAAATAGTCTCCCCGGAAAAGAACAGATTGCCGAACTGGCTAGTATTGCTCGGGACCATGACCTGACTTATACCGTCCATTTGCCGCTGGATTTGCGACTGGCCGACGACGGCTCCGCGGGCCACGCTTCGATCGAGACGGCCCGCCGTGTGATGGACTGTACCCGCGATCTTGATCCCTGGGCTTACGTCTTACACCTGGCCGGAAAATCTGTTCGCAACGATGCAACACTAAGAGACGTGCGGCTCTGGCAGGAACAGGCCGTCCAATCGCTGGAAATTGTCGGAAAATGGGCGGGCGGTTTGACAAAGCTGGCCGTCGAAAACCTGGAAGGATACCCGTTGAATTTTTATCAGAAGGTTTTGGAACGGATTGCTGTCAGCCGGACGGTTGATGTCGGTCATCTCTGGCTTGATGGTTATGACCCGGTTTTGTATTTACAAAACGCCCTGCCGCGGACACGCGTTATTCACATTCACGGCATCGATGGACGCGACCACAAGTCCCTGGCGCACGTTCCTGTGGAATGG
>DFZJ01000078.1 GCA_002382045.1 Syntrophaceae bacterium UBA4059 | reverse complement strand
AATTGTAACAGCTGGCTGAATATGCTACAAAATCTTTGCATGGCTGAGTCCTCCCTTGTCTATGTTTGTTCTTCTTAAAACCAATATAGCAAATCAGGTCTCAACATGCGCTTATTTTTATCACCTAATTGGGACAAGAGTGGTATTCACCAATTAAATATCGGGAGGCCGGATAACTGAAACTGACCATTTTCAACAGACTGATCCTCAGTAATATTCTGATTATCCTGCTGGTCGGCATGATCAGCCTCTACACGATCATTTACCTGAATCATCTGAACAATCTCATTGAATCCGTCATCCGACAGGATTCCCGTATCATAAAAACAATCGAAAACGCTCTGGACGATTTATACAGCTTGATCGCGGCCGATGACAAATATCTGATATCCGGAGATGCAGACTATTACCGGCAGTTCAGGCAAATCAGAAATGATTTCGCCGAACGATTGCAGGAGTTATCCGGCCTGGCGGACACCCGGCAAAAAAGAGATCTGCTGACAGACATTCAAAAATTCCAGAGCCGATTCGATGTCCTGCTTAAAGAACGAAAGCTGCGCGCCGGCGGCCAGATCAAACCTGGGGAAAAACGGCGGAACTACACCAATCAAAGAAAGAAAATCAGCAGACATATCGATCAGCAATTGCGGAATCTTCTGATCCTTTCCACCAAAGACCGCAACAGGAAGTTGCAGGAGTCCCGGGATATGGTGGCGAAGATTCTGACAATTAACATCGTTTCGGCTACCCTGGTTGTCTTTCTGGTCATCATTATCACCTATGTTAATGCGCGAAAAATCAATTTGCCGATCAAGCTGCTGCAGGAAAAGACAAAGGATATCGCCGCCGGAAAATTTGAAGAGGTTATGAAAATATCCTCTCCGCCCGAAATCGGAGAATTGGCGGATGCGTTTAACGTCATGTCGGATCGATTAAAGGAACTGGATCAGATCAAAATTGATTACATCAGTTATTTGTCCCATAAATTGCGGACGCCTTTGACCGTGATCCAGGAAGCCTCCCTCATGCTCCAGCAGGGCATCTTTGCCGGAGTTCCCGAAAAGCAGGAAGAATTATTCAAGGTGATCCGGGAGGAATGTGAAAGACTGATATCATCCGTGAACCGGATACTCGATTTCTCCCGCATGGAAGCCGGAGATATGTATTTTTCTTTTCAACTTGCGGAGATTTACCCGGTCATCGAAAAAAGCATCGCTAAATTCTCGCCGCTGATGCAGAATAAAAAAATAAACATCGTTCGAAGCATCCCCCCGGATATTCCTCCCCTGCGGATGGATGTCGAGAGAATAGAAGAAGTCCTGGAAAACTTATTGGGCAACGCCTGGAAATACACGCAGCCGGGAGGAACCATTACCCTTTCGGCCATTCCTAATCATGAAAAGGGCGAAATAGAAATATCCGTAGCGGACACCGGCGTGGGCATTCCCGAAGACGGATTACGGCAGGTATTTGAAAAATTCAAACGGGTCGACGACCGCCGAGGCGCGATCCGGGGCACCGGACTGGGATTGGCCATTGTCCGGCATATTATCAATACGCATGGAGGCCGAATATGGGTAGCAAGCAAAATAGGAGAGGGAAGCAATTTTACCTTCTCCTTGCCCTTGTCATCATAACATCGTTTCTCACGTCCGGATGCGCGCACCTTTACGAAAAGGTGGTCACCAAACCGGATTTTGCGCAGGCTGAAGATTATACCAGACTGGGAAATTACAGCGCGGCGACCGTCAAATATGAGCAGATCCTCAACCGTCATCCGCGGGTCGGCGACCGGGCTCTTTTTCAGTTGGGTGTAATGTATCTATTGCCGCAGAACAAGCAGAAGGACTACACGAAGGCCCTGGAATCCTTTCAGCGGATTGCCGATCACTATCCGCAAAGCCGCTACCGAAAACCTGCCGACGCCTTCGTTGCCCTGATTGCCGATATGGCCGGCGCGGACAGAAAATTGGGTGCACAGCACAAACAGATCGAAAAGCTCGAGCAGCAGTTGGAGCAGCTCAAAGAAGTTGATATGAACCTAAACCAAAGGAAGAAAGCATTTCCGTAAGGGCTTACATCCGGGCAGAGGCCCGAAGATTCAGGGAAAAGATTTGGCAGCATTGCCAAAAGAGCGCCAGCCATTATCTTAGAAAATACTGCAGGCGGCGGGGCTTCGATTGGCCGTGAGTTTCCGTCCGGGGCGGGCATAGGATACAAGAAAGCGTGAGGTCGTGATGTACAGACTCCTGATTGTCGACGATGATTTAAATATTTTAAAAGTGCTGAAGATGAGGCTGGAGTTCGAAGGGTATCGGGTGGAAACCGCGTCGGATATTGATATGGCCAAAGACCTGGCAGTCAGAAACAAATACGATCTGGCGATTCTCGACATGAAATTTTCCGGCGGCAACGGGATTGAACTCATGAAGAACATTCTGGAAATCGATCGCGATCTTCCGGTCATCATTCTGACCGCTCATGGAACCATTGAAAGCGCGGTAGAGGCCATGAAAGAGGGAGCCTATATCTATCTGACCAAGCCCTTCGATTACCGGGAACTGCTCCTGCAGATTAAAAACGGCATTGAGAAATCCAACCTTTCGAGGGAAGTCAAAAGACTCAGAAGTATCATCCACCAGGATCACAGTATTCAGGGCATCATCGGCCGAAGCGACGTGATGAAACAAGTCTTCGACACAGCGGTTCTGGCGGCCGAGTCCAATTCCAATATCTTCATCAGCGGCGAAAGCGGAACAGGAAAGGGAGTGATTGCCCGGGCGCTGCATCAACTGAGTGACAGGAAAGATAAACCATTAGTTTCTCTCAATTGCGCGGCCATTCCGGAGACCCTGCTCGAAAGCGAGTTGTTCGGGTTTGAAAAAGGAGCTTTCACCGGAGCAACCGCCAGCAAGAAAGGACTTTTCCTGCAGGCCGACGGGGGAATGATCTTCCTCGACGAAATATCGGAGATTCCTCTGTCCATGCAGGGCAAGCTTCTCAAAGCGCTTGATGAAAAAGAGTTTTATTCGCTGGGCGCTCAGAAGCCGGTCAAAGTCGATATTCGCATCGTTTCAGCCTCCAATAAGGATATTGAAAAAGAAGTGGAAAAAGGAAATTTCCGCCAGGATCTTTTTTACCGGATCCATGTCATTCCCATCAGGATGCCGCCTTTGCGGGACCGCAAAGAGGATATCCCGCTTCTGGTTGATCATTTTCTGGGAAAATGCACCGCGGCGATGAACAAGCAAATCAAAAATATTACGCCGCAGGCCCTGCAGAAGATCATGATGCATTCCTGGCCCGGTAATGTCCGGGAGCTGGAAAATGTGATCGAGTGCGCTGTCGCCATGGCCAGAGAAGATGTGATCAATGAAGATATGGTTGTCATCAACCAGAAAACGGATGACGGCGCTTTTCGGCCGTTTAAGGAATCCAAACAGGATTTTGAACGCAATTATCTGGTTGAACTGATGAAAATAAGCAAAGGCAACGTCACGCAGGCTGCCAAACTAGCCGGCAAGTACCGCGCCGACCTCTATGCCCTCCTGGAGAAATACCGGCTGAATCCATTGGAATTTCGCAAGGACTGAAGGGAAAACCATTCACCTGATATTTCAGTATTCACGGCATCTTCTCTTGATAGAATTATTTTGCCGTAGGATAATCCCTACACTTTACCCTCTTTTCCGCCAAATATCTTCCTGAATGAATTATAATAATACTTAATAATATCAAATATATATCTCTATAATTCGTCTTGTGGCACATCCATTGCTTTTACTTTCAACAGCAAGGTCGAAGTAAAAGGAGGATCAACTATGAGCAATACGGAATATGGATATGATCATCCATCCAGGAGTCATTGGCGTAAGTATAAGATATTCATGGCGGTCGCTTTGGTGCTCATGGCGATTGGTTTAATGAACCATCTATCGTTTGCAGCGGAAAAAATGCCTCGATATCAAATTGTGGCCGGCGGTGAAGATAAAGCCTATCTGCTGGACACAACGACAGGTTTTACTTGGATATTAACGTACCGCACGATGGCTACGGGAAGAGAACCTGTGGCCTTGCCGTACAAGTTCATTAAAATATCCCCGTCCAACCAGAAGGATTTTCTTGTGGAAAGCAATAACGGTATTTCTCTGCCGTCAAACAACAGGGACTAAGGCTTACAGGTATTTTACCGGGCGTTTTTTCTTTCAGGAAAAATGACTGGGCAAATGGAAAATTGAAAAATCAATTTTTGGCGTTTCGGGCAGATTAAGGCATGACAGAATTTGGAGGCATGACATGAAAATATTACTCGTCGACGATTGTGTGGAAATCATAAATATTTTAGCATCTCTGCTGGAGGTGTCCAGCCATGAAACGGATAAAGCGCTGGATGGAATAGAGGCGGTAGAATTATTGCGGAAGCATGACTATGACGTTGTGATTACGGATTCCGAAATGCCCCGCATGGACGGAAAGGGACTTTGCCAATTCATCAGATCCGAATTGCCGGATCTTTTCGTTATCGGAATCAGCGGCTCTACCCAGTCGCTCGACAAACTCCGGGCCGCCGGCGCCGATGTCTGTTTTGCCAAGCCGTTTCGTATTGATGAAATTGAAAAAGCGATGGAAACCCGATTTCATTCCTGGCCGCATGCTCCGGCTGTTCCCGCCGGCATTCATGACACGCAACGGCAACCGGGCCGTTTTGGTGCGGTGGCTCGCCCATAAGCCGCCACGGGGAGCGTCGTTTATCGATACGGGATGCATGGAACCGGCGCTCCCATCCGTAATCCTGATCGAAAGTGTTTAGAAGTGTTTAGGGTCAGGTCTTGATAAAAAAGTTTTCTCAATCCACGATGTCGATTTCATTTTGACGCTTCCCAAGACGCTGCGCCTGGAGATTTCTCTGTTTCTCAACAAGGATATCCTGGAAAAAGTCTCGCTTTTCAAGAATGCGGACGAGGTGTTCATCCACGAGGTCATCGAGGAACTCGAACCCCTGGTTTTCCTTCCGGGAGATTTCGTGATCCGGCAGGGAGAATTAGGGGATTGTATGTATTTTCTCAGTTCCGGAAGCGTGGAAGTCATAGTCGACGGAAAACAGGTGGCCGTATTGGCAGAGGGATCACCCGTCGGGGAGACGGCGCTCATTGAGAATGAAAAGCGCAATGCCTCTATCAGGGCCGTTTCTTATTGCGATGTCTACAGGCTTTCTCAGCACAGCTTTGAGCAACTGAGAAAAAACATCCCGAATTTGACAAACGGGTCTCTGAAATTTCTGAGAAACGCCAGGAAGCCCTGGAAAACATACCCTCCTAAAGACCTGTCTTGTTCATGGCATCTTAAGGGCATTGCGGGGTTGTTGTTTATATTGTTTGCGGATTTTCTTCAGCATAAAAATGCCTTGCTGTGTAAAGCTCCCTGTGTTTAACTTCTGTATATGCTGAAATATTTTTTTATCAATTTCAATTTGTATCGTAATCATTTGAAGGTCTTCGCCGTAATGGCTGTGCTTCGGCCAACTCCGGAAGCAGCGGGGAGGATGCGGTGATTCGTCGATATCTCTTTTTGCTTTTGGCGGTTGTTCTACTCGTTCTCATCTTTCGTATCGGCTATCTGTATGTCGAGGTGGGTAAAGGAATTGCTGAAAGTACCGGTGAAGCCCCGTCTATCTTTTACGGACGACCTCTGAAAATCAGCAGGGGCGATCATCTGGGGAATATCCACTTTGCAGAGCGATTGAACAGGCTTTCCTACAAGAAAGTTAAGGGACAACCATCGACCGCCGGAACATTTTCCAGGGAACCTGCGCATATCCGGATATTCTTGCACGACAAAGGAATTGAAAAGCGCTTTTACAAGAGCAGCCCGGTGGATATAGCACTCCGCGATGGCCGGGTTACAGCGCTTACTTCCGCAAGCGGCGGGAAGTTGGAATCGATCCAACTGGAGCCGGAAGAAATCGGTCGCCTGATGAGCTCAAAGATGACATCCCTGCATCCGGTTGAGCTTTCCGCCATTTCTCCTGACCTGCAAAATGCGGTTCTCGCTTCAGAAGATAAACGCTTTTATTCTCATTGCGGAATCGACATCCTGGCCATTGGCCGGGCATTATTCACCAACATCAAAGAGCAGCGTTTCGCTCAGGGCGCTTCCACCATTACACAGCAACTGGCCAAAAACTTTTTCCTCTCCCCGCAAAAGACCATCGCGCGCAAATTACGTGAGGTGGAACTCGCACTGGCTCTTGAGTTAAGGTACACGAAGAAACAGCTGCTGGAGATGTATCTTAATAAAATTTATCTGGGGCAGGCAGGCGCACGGGGAATCTATGGCGTCGAAGAGGCGGCGGGTTTCTATTTTTCGAAGCGCGCCAGGGACCTTTCCCTGGATGAAGCGGCGCTCGTTGCCGCGATTATCCATGCTCCGAACCGGTACGTCATCTCCAGGAATCACAAGACGGCCAAAGACCGTCGCGATAAAGTCCTGTCCAGAATGAAAAAACTGGCCATGATCTCGGAAAATGATTTCCTCCGGGCGTCAAACGCACCGGTAAAATTCCAGTCACGCAGTGTCCCCGTCCACCTGTCGTCGTATTTTATTGATTACATCCAGAGGATCACCAGGGAAGAACTGGGAACTGAAAAATTCTACCACAGGGGGTATCATTACTATACCACGCTTGATCCCTTGCAGCAGGCTGCGGCGGAGGAGGCGCTTGCCCGGGGGGTGGAGGCGATCGAAAAAACAGCGCTTCCTGCCGGAGAACCGTTGCAGGCTGCGCTGGTCGCTATTGACCCGAAAACGGGATCCATAACAGCCATGGTCGGCGGGCGGAACTATGAGCAGAACCGGTTCAACAGGGCGGTGGATGCAAAACGTCAGCCGGGAAGTGCTTTCAAACCTTTTGTTCTGCTTGCGGCGCTTTCGCAATCGCTTACGAACCAGACAAAAATGACTCTGTCTACCCTGGTGTCCGGCGAGCCGGTGTCACTTCCTACACCTGAAGGCATATGGACCCCGACGAATTTCGAAAACAAGCAATACGGAATGATTACGATTCGGAAAACCATTGAAGATTCGGTCAACACCGCCACGGTCCGGCTGGCCCATGACGTCGGCTTCCAAGAAGTGCTCGAAACCGCCCGTTTGGCCGGTATCACAAGCCCTCTTTTGCCTGTCCCTTCCATGGCGCTGGGAAGCTTTGAAGTCACGCCTCTGGAGCTTGCTTATGCCTATGCCACCATGGCGTCGGGAGGCATCCGGTTTGAACGGTTTTCCCTTTTTTCAGTCACGACGGCGGATGGGGATACGATCATCGCCCAAACGGGAAAACGTAAACAGGTGCTTGATCCGCGGGTGGCGTATCTTGCAGGCTATGCCCTGGAGGGGGTGCTGACGCGGGGAACGGCCAGAGAGGCCAAGGCCTTAAGAATAAACTTTCCCGTATCGGGAAAAACCGGAACCACCAACGGCAACCGGGATTCCTGGTTTGTGAGTTATACCCCCGACGTCGTTTGCGCCGTATGGGTGGGTTATGACTCCGGCGCCGATACGGGTCTGACCGGAGCAGCCGGAGCACTCCGCATCAATGCAAGATTTCTGAGTGCCCTCTATTCCCAGGCAGGACCACAGGCTGCCCCTGCCCCGGAGGGAATCGAAACAGCCGTCATCGACCCCGTCTCCGGATATCTGGCCACAACTTTATGTCCTAAAACATTACAGGAAGCTTACCTGACAGGCACAGCGCCAAAGGAAACCTGTCCCGATCATCCGGTGAATCCCGTGATGGATGCCGTCCGCAACAAAATGCGCGATGCCGGAAATTTCCTGCGCAAGCTGTTCAAATAAACGATTCGATTCGCTATCCTTGATGATGATATGGACAGCAACTTTATTTCTTTGACTTACCACATGATGATTGACTTCTTTGAAAAGATGATTTAGTTACTCCCCGACAAAAGCCCAATCCTGATTTTCAGGAGCGGAGGAACCAATTTTTTGGGGCGTATCGCTTGAGCGTAGGGTAACCTCTTCGACCCGAGCCCTTCAGCTAACTTCGCAGGCTTCGATGAGGAGAACCAACCGGAATAGTCCGGGAGGATGATTCTCCCCTGAACAATCTTCGGAGGTTTTTATGTCATCATCAGGCGTTGAGAGTGACGTTGCTGCTGAATCTAAAGGAAAATTCCCCCTCAAGTGGCTTAATGAAAAAATCCTTCTGCTCGCAGCCGGATCGATTGGGGTTGTCTTTGGCGATATCGGGACAAGCCCTCTCTATGCCATCAAGGAATGCTTCCATGGAAAACATGCCATTATCCCCAGCGTAACGAATATCCTGGGTGTTTTATCACTCATCTTCTGGTCGATGATTATTGTTGTCAGTATCAAGTACGTTACGTTCATCCTTCGAGCCGACAATCGGGGTGAAGGCGGTATCTTTGCCCTGCTGGGTCTTTTGCATACGTCCGATAAAAACATCTCCCGTCATCTCCAGGCCATTCTGATGTTCGCCGGAATCTTGGGTGCGGGTCTTCTTTATGGGGACGGCGTCATCACGCCGGCCATATCCGTCCTTTCCGCCATTGAAGGACTTGAAATTGCCACCAAGGCTGCTGCGCCTTTTGTATTACCCTTGACCTGTGTCGTGCTGGTTTTGCTGTTTTCGTTGCAGAGTAAGGGCACTACTCATATAGGAAAGATATTTGCTCCGATCATGGTGCTCTGGTTTTTGTCCATCGGTGCTTTCGGGATTATACAGATTGTGCCCGAACCGGCTGTTTTTCGCGCCGTTAATCCGGTCTATGCGATAGAGTTCTTCATGAACAATGGAATACACGGTATGGTGGTGCTCGGATCGGTTGTTCTCTGCATCACGGGTTGCGAAGCGCTTTACGCTGATCTGGGGCATTTCGGCCGGGATGCCATCCGGCTGTCCTGGCTTGTATTTGTCCTGCCCGCATTGCTGTGCAACTATTTCGGACAGGGGGCTTTGCTGCTTGCGCACCCGGAAATGAACATCAATCCTTTTTATAAAATCGTCCCGGAGTTTCTGCTGTATCCCATGATCGGACTTTCCACCGTCGCGACGGTCATCGCTTCTCAGGCATTAATCTCCGGCGCTTTTTCACTTACACAGCAGGCCGTACAACTGGGTTTTTGTCCCCGGGTGAGAATTGTCCATACCTCCAGCGAGATGCAGGGGCAGATCTATATTCCATTCGTCAATTATGCTTTGATGATTGCCTGTATTGCTGTTGTTATCGGATTCAAAGAGTCCGGAGGTCTGGCCGGCGCCTACGGAATTGCCGTTACCGCAACCATGATGATCACATCACTTCTGTATTTCCTGGTGCTGACCCATGACAGAAAGTGGGCGCTGTGGAAGGCCATACCTCTTGTTGGAATATTCCTGGTGTTTGACTTTGCCTATTTCGCCGGTAACATCTTCAAAATTGCCGATGGAGGGTGGTTTCCTCTCTTTGTTGCAGCCATTATAGCGGTGGCCATGACCACCTGGAAAAAAGGACGGGAGGAACTTTACCGCAAGCTGATCGGATCACGACTTCCACTGGAAATGTTTCTTTCCGAAATACCGCGGAGCCGTATGCCGCGAGTCCCCGGAACCGCCGTCTTTATGACGTTATCCCCTGAGGGAACGCCGCCGACACTGCTTCACCATATAAAACACAACCACGTATTGCACGAAAGAGTGGCGCTCCTTTCCATTATCTCCAGAGACATTCCGACAGTTCCCGCCGATGAACGCATTAAACTGGTTGATCTGGGGCAGGGATTTTATCGGATTGAGGCCTTCTACGGGTTCATGCAGAAACCCAATGTGCCGCAGATCATGAAAATCGTCGCCCAGTACGGACTTGTGACTGATCCGATGACCACGACATTTTACCTGGGCAGAGAAACGCTCCTGACCGGCGGATCATCGAAAATGATGAAATGGCGCAAAGCTGTTTTTGCCTTTATGTCCAGAAATGCGGGGAATCCCACTTCTTACTTTGGAATTCCCGCCAACCGGGTTGTCGAACTCGGGACACAAATAGAATTATGATTTTTACTTTTATGGAATCATCATTACTGCTTATATTTCAGTCTCATCCAAATTGAGACAACTATTGTTGTCAAATTGGAGATCGTTCCCAGGATACGACGTTGTTCCGGGAAAAGATATTTAGAGTTATATGAGATTCCGATGACCCCGATAATTTCCTCAAGAGATTTCATGGGGATAAAATAAAATTGATTATCTGAATAGGTATACGTTCCTGCACCGGAGACTTCACCATTGTTCAATGTCCAGGTCGCAGCATCATTCTCCTGTCCGGTGATTTCCAGATCAACACTGCTTTTCGCCCAAAGCTTGAGCCGTCCGTTATCTTCCCGAAAAAAGATGACCGCCGGCACGTCTAAAATCGTTTTTGTGTATTTTAAGGCAAGCTGTCCCAATAGGCCAAACGCTCTTGTTCGCAGGGAGTCGGTAAGATTGAGGGCTCCCGAACTTTGCTCAATTGGCATCAGCAGCATAAAATCCCGGCTCATATCTTCGATCAGGGAAACACGATCCAGCCTGCTTTTCAGGAATTTATTCTGATGGTAAACAAGGTTGATCAGATAAGTAATCAAACCGGCAACGACAAAATAGACGGTAATATTATAGATGTCCTGTGGTTTCGAAATATGAAGAGAATAAAAGGGTTCGACAAAGCAAAAATCGAAGATAAGAAAACCGGCGGTAAACGACAAGACCGAAGCCCAGGTTCCATAATAGATCGCACCGGCAATGGCGGGGACAAGGTAAATAAAAACCAGCGACGACGGTTGAATAAGGCGTTCCAGAAATATGTTGAGAATTGTGGTGAGCGCCAACATCCCCAGAATCATCAGAAATTGCTTTAATTTTTCTTTATTTCTGTTGCAAACGTCTTCACGCCTGCGGGTAAACGGTTCTACCCCTTGACCTTGATCTGTTTTCAGCATAATGCCCCCCTGTTGCTTTGGCATGACCTGTGTATTAATTCAATTCCGTCCGGCGGCATCAGGCTGTATGCTTTTTTACCCAGGCAACATATTTGTCCATCCAGTTCTGCAGGAATGCGCGGCTTTCCTTGCCGATGTTGCCGTCCGGGTCAAACAACCCGTCTTTTGCGTGGATGAAAGCTTCGGGCTGGGCAAGGGTCGGCACGTCCAGAAAAGCAAGCACATTGCGTAAATGCTGCTGTGCCACGGCCGTGCCGACGACTCCGATTGAAGCGCCCAGAATGCCGGCAGGTTTTCCCGCCCAGGCGCTTTGACCGTAAGGACGCGAAGCATTGTCCAGCGCGTTTTTAAGCACGCCGGGGATCGAACGGTTGTATTCGGGCGTGACAAACAGAAGGCCGTGGGAATCTTTGATTTCATTTTTCAGCCGAATGACCTGGGCTGCCTGGTTTGCGTCATCATCCTGGTTGTACAGCGGCAGATCGGCGATTTGCACCTGCCGGAATGTGAAATCGGATGGCGCCAATCTTGTCACGGCATGGGCTAATTTAAGGTTAAATGAATCCTTGCGCAGACTTCCGACAATCACGGCGATTTTGTATTGGCTCATCACGTCCTCCTTTAAAGGTAAAGATGTTGGTTTTTCCGTTCAGCACCGGCCACTTTCCCTTTGTCTTATAACACACATCAGCATGGAATAGGAATAATCTGCATTCAGATTGATATCCCTTTCCGATCAACTAGATAAAAAACAGACAGGGAAGATACCCCTGCTTGAATTTTGCCCCCCTTCATGGTAGCTTGGCCGCCAAGAAGGAAAAAGTGCGTATCGGCATCGGGAAAGGGAAAACTTGAAATATTATCCTGTCTTTTGGGACATTACCGGGAAAAAATGCGTCGTGATCGGCGGGGGCGAAGTAGCGGCCAGAAAAGTGATGCGACTTTTGGACTGCGACGCCAAAGTCCGCGTGGTAAGTCCTGTGCTTGTCCCCGAACTGGATGCATTGAAAAAAGCTCGGCGTATCGAACATATAGATGACGAATATGCCGGCGAATATCTTTACGGGGCGTCTCTGGTCATCGGGGCGACGGATGATGAAAAGGTTAATGCCGCCATTTCCAGAGATGCGAAAAACAAGGGCATTCCGGTCAATATCGTGGATGATCCTCAAAAATGCGATTTTATTTTGCCGTCGCTCGTGGAACGGGGCGATTTGACGATTGCCTGCGGCACCGGCGGCAACTCACCGGCGCTGGCGCGCCATCTGCGGGAGGAACTGGAACAAGCCTATGGCGAGGAATATGCAATCCTGCTCAATATCTTGGGTCAATTACGGATGAAGATGGAAAAGAATGCCGGTGTTGGAAAAACCTGGTTTGATCAGTTGATGGCGGCGGGTTTGCTCGATGCGATCCGGCAAAAACAGGGGGACAGGGTGAAACAAATCATTGGTGACGTCACCGGTGAGGAGGTGGCCATTGACTAGTCTGGAAACAACCTTGTTCGCACTGGCTCTGACCTGCTGCGCGCTGGCCACCGTCGGCTATCTGCTGTCGCTGCTGATTCAAAAAATCATACTGGCCAAAGCATCCACGTGGATTCTGGCGGCCGGTTTTCTTTTCCTGACGCTGACCCTTCTTCGGGCAGCCGTTCATTCTTCCGGTTGGGTCAATTTCGGTTCGCGTCATTTCCTTTCGATTTACGCCTGGGCGATTGCCGGCATTTATCTGGGATTGCAGTTTAGAACAAAAACGCGATTGCTGGGCGCTTTTATCGCGCCGTTTATTTTATTGTTTCTGATTGCCGCCGCCGGACAGGGCTCGGGAAAAAATCTTGTGCCGCCCGAGTGGCAGGGATGGCTCACGACTTTGCATCTGGTGCTGGCCATTGCCGGGGAGGCGCTTTTTGTACTGGCGTCCGCCGCCGGGGCGATGTTCATGATTCAAAACAGACTGCTTAAACACAAAAAACCGGGCAAGATGGGCCGCCTGCTGCCGTCGCTGGGCGATCTGGACCGCATCAATCATCTGGGGCTGTTGTGGGGATTTCCCCTGCTGACGCCGGGCATGATTGGGGGCGCTGTTTATGCAGCCTTTGTCTGGGGCGGCCCGTGGCCTGCCGATCCGAAAGTGATCTGGTCTTTTGCCGTCTGGATTGTTTACGGATTTCTGCTGCATCAGCGTCTGGCCATTGGCTGGAAAGGGTCCCGGATGGCATCGTTATCCTTCGTGACGTTTCTGTTATTTTTAATGTCGGCTCTGGTGATCAGATTTTGTTGCACAACCGTACATAACTTTATTTGAAAAAAATGATTCTCTTAGTCGGATTAAATCATAAAACAGCGCCGCTTGCCGTGCGTGAAAGACTTTTTGCCGGATGTCGGGAAGCGGTGAATCTTCTGGGCGATCTGCGGGCGATTGATGGTGTGCTGGAAATCCTGCATATTGCCACCTGCAACCGTGTAGAACTGGTTGCTTCCGTTGATGAGACGCCGCGGGTGATGGATGCGCTCAAGTCTTTTCTGGCCAAATACGGCGGTCTGACCCATGACGAAGCGGCGTCCTGTCTGTACGCATATCGCGACGAAGAAGCGATCAAACATTTGTTTCGCGTGACCTCCAGCCTCGATTCGCTGGTGATGGGCGAGGCGCAGATTCTGGGTCAGGTGAAGGAAGCTTACCGGCAGGCGCTGGCGCAAAACGCCACCGGCATTGCGCTCAATCGTTTGATGCACCGGGCGTTCCGCACGGCCAAACGCGTCAGGACGGAAACGGGCATCGCCGCCAATCCGGTGTCGGTGAGCTTTGCAGCGGTTGAGCTGGCCAAGAAAATATTCGGAACGCTTGCCGGCAAAAAAACTTTAATCATCGGCGCAGGCGAAATGGCGGAACTGACCTGTATGCACCTGATCGGCAATGGCGCGGAGGATATTACCGTCGCCAACCGGTCGGCAGCCCAGGCAGAAACGCTTGCCGAAAAGTATCACGGCAGGGCCATAGGCCTTGACGCCCTTGACGAAGGCCTGATGGATGCCGATATTGTCATCAGCTCCACCGGCGCGCCGACGTATGTCGTGACACAGGAGATGGTTCGTCGCTGTTTGCGCAAACGCAAAAACCGTCTGCTGTTTTTAATCGATATCGCGGTGCCGCGCGACATTGATCCAAAGGCGGACGGCATTGAAAATGTCTATCTGTACAATATCGATAATTTGCAGGACCTTGTCGATGAAAATATTAAGAACCGCCGCCGCGAGGCGCTCAAAGCGGAGCAGATCGTTGCAGAAGAAGTGACGCAGTATTTAAACTGGCTTAAGGAACTGGAGGCCGTGCCGACCATTGTGTCACTCAGGACAAAGGTGGAAAGTATTGTCCGCATGGAAATGTCCAAAGCCGAAAGCTGGATGTCAAAGCTCGAAAAGGGTGATCGTGAAAAAGTGGATGCGCTGGTGAAGGGCATTGTTAATAAATTATTGCATGCGCCGGTTGCGGTCATGAAGGAAGAAAGCGCCGAGTTCAATTCGCAGGATATCGTGGCGGCGGCAAGACAGCTCTTCCGGCTGGATGATTAAGAGGTGATGCGGCAGTTGAAGGGGCATTTCATCGCTCAGGATCCCCTGCAATGGTGGCTCTAAAGCTCATTGCGCGGCAGCCGAAAACTCGCCCTCTGGGCTCAAACAGTTCGGCTGCCTGATGCTTCATTTCGCTAAGAGCCACAGCATTTCGGGGATGTTCGCTCAGCCAATGCCCCGATTCATCTGCCGCAGGTTAGAATGAAAGGTGAAATATGAATATTAAAATCGGAACAAGAGGCAGCAAGCTGGCGCTGGCACAGACGAATTTCGTCGTGGAAAGTTTAAAAAAGATCGCGCCGGACATCCATGCTGAAATTTGTGTGATTAAAACCAGCGGCGACATCATGCAGGATGTGTCGCTTTTGCAGATTGGCGGTCAGGGCGCGTTTGTCAAGGAGATTGAAGAAGCGCTCCTTTCCGGCAAGGTCGATCTGGCTGTGCACAGCATGAAAGATGTGCCGGGCGAAATACCGGAAGGCCTGACGTTTGCGGCTATTCTGAAGCGTGAAGACGTGCGGGATGTGCTGGTGTCGCGTGGCAGAATCAAATTTGAATTTATGCCCAAGGGGGCGGCCATCGGCACCGGGTCGCTGAGAAGGGGCGCTCAGATTAAGGCCATGTTGCCGGATATCAATATTGTTCCGCTGCGCGGGAATATCGATACGCGCCTGAAAAAAATAGAGACGGAAAACCTTACCGGCGTTATTCTGGCGGCGGCAGGCATGAAGCGGTTGGGCTATGCCCAGACCATCTCTCAGTTTCTGCCGATTGAATTGATGTTGCCGGCGGTCGGTCAGGGTGCGCTGGGTTTGCAGATACGCAAGAGGGATTCCGAACTGGCAGAAATGTTGATCAAGCTCAACCATGCGCCCACGGCAACGGAAGTCACGGCGGAGCGCTCTTATTTGCGGGCGCTGGGTGGCGGCTGCCGGCTGCCGATTGCAGCTTACGGCCTCATCGAAGGGGGGTGTCTGACGCTCGAAGGGCTTGTTGCCGCGCCCAATGGCGCCAGTGTGATCCGGGATAAAGTCTGGGGCGCTCCTGACGAGGCGGAAGATCTGGGCAGGAAGCTGGCCGGCATGATTATGGAGAAGGGCGGCAAAAAACTTTTGAATCTGGTGTGCTGAACGCTAGCCAATTCTCTTCTTTGTCATTCCCGCTCAAGTACTCGTTCCATGTTGTCATTCCCGCGGAGGCGGGAATCCGTGCGCCCGGGAG
>DFZJ01000175.1 GCA_002382045.1 Syntrophaceae bacterium UBA4059 | reverse complement strand
CCGGCTACCGTAGTTTTCAGGATGCGGACGGTTCGAGCTTCAATCCTAATACCACAAGTTCCAGTGAAAAAATGTAGATAGCATCAGTATTATGTGCTGCTAGACGTATAAGAATAAAGTCAAGCAGGGTGGCGGCAATTGAATATTGATGAAAATATTAAGTGAGGAGTTACTTATGAAAGTCACAAAACAGGTTTCACCCTGTCCAATTAAAATTCAGGATAATACTTTCCGCGACGGTCATCAGTCCATTTATGCGACCAGAATGAAAACGGAGGATATGATTCCGATTGCTGAAGAAATGGATAACTGCGGTTTTTGGGCGATGGAAGTATGGGGAGGGGCAACGTTTGATACGATGCACCGTTTTCTTGGCGAAAATCCCTGGATGAGACCAAAGATTCTAAAGAAATATGTCAAGAAAACGCCCTTTAGTATGCTTTTGCGCGGGCAGAATCTGGTCGGCTACCGTCACTATGCCGATGACGTGGTACGCGCTTTTGTCGATAAATCCTGCGAAATTGGGATTGATATTTTCCGCTGTTTTGACGCCTTGAACGATTTCCGCAACATCGAAACCTGCGTGGAAAGAATTAAAGCCAACGGCAAGCACTTTGAAGGCACGGTTTGTTATTCGTTGACGGAAAACCGCTTGGGTGGGGAAATATATACACTGGATTATTTCGTGGCGAAAGCTAAAGAGCTTCAGAGTATGGGTGCGGATACTGTCTGTATAAAAGACATGGCCGGTCTGCTTTCTCCTTATGACGCATTCGATCTGTTTACCGCATTAAAAAAGGAAATTAAAGTACCGCTGCATTTGCATACTCACTATACCAGTGGGATGGGCAGCATGTCCTACTTAAAAGCAGTCGAGGCCGGTGTGGATATTATCGATACCTGCCTTGCGCCTTATGCCCTGAGAACATCGATGCCAGCTTGTGAACCGATCGTGGCGGCTCTCCAGGGAACCCACAGGGATTCGGGGATCAATTTACTCACCCTGATCAAACTTGGCGAGCATCTGGAAGATGTTGCCCCTAAATACAAACACCTGTTGGCTGATTATAAACTGTCCATTATCGACAACAGTGTGCTGGCCCATCAAATTCCGGGTGGGATGATTTCCAATTTGACCAGCCAGCTCAAAGAAATGAAAGCTTTGGATCGGTTAGGCGAGATTTATAAAGAAGTGGTTCAGACACGCAAGGATATGGGTTATCCGCCGCTGGTGACGCCGGCATCGCAAATTATCGGATCACAGGCCGTATTAAATGTTATCTTTGGTCGCTATGTCCGGATATCCAACCAACTCAAGGATCTTGTTTTGGGATTGTACGGCAAAACCCCCAGACCGATTGATAAGGACCTGGCCCAGAAAATATTGAAAAATTATAAACGCGGACAGACGCCGATCACCGGCAGGCCGGCCGATGACCTTCCGCCGGAAATGGAAGAAGCGAAAAAGACGATCGGCAATCTTGCTCGAACCGACGAAGATCTGTTGGGATGGATATTATTTCCTCAAACGATGGAAAAATATCTGCAAAAGAAATATGGGGTCGATACCGCCGTTAGCGCGCCCACATAATCCAGTTCCAACAAGACGTCAATGACTGCCGCTCTCATTTTCATCCGCCGGAAAGGGTTGATAATCGGACAAGGGGGGGGATTTAATCCCGTTGTTGCGGGACGAGCGTAAATTCTCCGCAGCTTACTGCGATATAATGACGTTCATTTCATACCTCGACGGCTTGCTGCGAGGTAGTTGATTCATGAAAAAAGATCCTGAAAACACTACTTCAGTAATTGCGGCAGGAATAAGGCGATTTGAGGAAAGATAATCAAGAGAAGCGCCAGCGCGATCATAGCGTAAAGCATGTGTAGGGACCCTTTGAAAACGACATGCAACGGGACGTCACGGGCGACGCCGGCTACAACATAAGCATTGATTCCCACCGGCGGCGTGATCACGCCCATCTCCGCCACAACAACGATGATAACGCCAAACCAGATGGGATCAAAACCCAAGGTGAGGATGACGGGATAAAAAATCGGAATGGTCAGCATGATCATGGCCAGAGAGTCCATCAGGCAGCCGAGAAGTAAGTAAATGACGATGATGAAACCCATAATGATCATAGGATGCAGGGAAAGACCGGAAACATAGGTTCCGATATCGGCGGGGATGCGCGTGACGGCGAGGAAATGTCCGAAGACCGTGGCGCCCGCGACGACGACGAAAATCATACACGAGATGCGTGTCGTATCGTAAAGCGCGTTTTTAAATCCTTTCCAGGTTAAATTGCGGCCGATCAGGGCTATAATGATGGTGCCGAAAGCGCCGATGCCCGCGGCTTCCGTGGGCGTGAAAAATCCGGCAAACAAGCCTCCCATGACCAGAACAAACAAAAGCAGGGTTTCGATAAGGCCGGATAAGGATTTGAATTTCTCTGCACAGGTACTTTTCGGGCCGCGCGGTCCGATTTCCGGGCGAAAATAGGTCCAGAGCAAAATAGAAAGAACGAAGAAACAGGAAAGCAGGATTCCCGGTATCACGCCTGCCATGAATAGATCGCCGATGGACTGCTCGGTCATGA
>DFZJ01000119.1 GCA_002382045.1 Syntrophaceae bacterium UBA4059 | reverse complement strand
ATCATCGGCGTGGGTATTTCTCCGGCTAAAGAGATGAGAAAAGGCGGCGTGGTCAACATCGACAGCGCCGTCGAAGCGATCAAAAAGGCCGTGGAGGATGCCGAGCACATGTCCGGCTGCCGTATCAATTCCGCCTATGTCGGTATCGCCGGCAGCCATATTAAAGGGCAGAACTCGCTGGGAATTGTGGCCATCAAAGGCCGGGAAGTCGGCGAAGACGATCTGCAACGGGCGATTGAAGCGTCCAAGGCCATTGCCATTCCCGTGGATCGGGAAATTCTGCACACGCTGCCCCAGAACTATGTCGTGGACGGCCAGGACGGCATCCGTGATCCCGTGGGGATGTCCGGTGTCCGTCTGGAAGCGAAAGTGCATATCGTAACGGGGGCGGCGGCTTCCATTCAGAATGTGGTAAAATCCGTCAATCGCGTCGGTCTGGATATCGAGGACATTGTTCTGGAGCAGCTGGCTGCCTCCGAAGCCATTCTCAGTAGTGACGAAAAAGATCTGGGTGTCGCCCTGATCGACATTGGAGGATCAACGACCGGCATTGCTATTTTCGCGGAGGGCAGCATCAAGCACACGGCCACGCTGCCGGTGGGCGGCAACTTTCTGACGTCGGATATTGCCACCGGGCTTCGCACGCCTTTTGCCGAAGCGGAAAAAATCAAACTGCAGTATGGCTGCGCCATGACATCGATGATTCCGAAGGAAGATACCATTGAAGTTCCCAGTGTCGGTGGCCGGGAAGCCAGAATGGTGTCGCGCCAGATTCTGGGCAGAATTGTGGAACCGCGCATGGATGAAATTCTGAACATGGCGCTCAAGGAAATTGTTCGTTCCGGTTATGAAGATCTGCTGGCGGCTGGACTCGTCTTGACCGGCGGCACGTCGCTTTTGCCGGGAATCAGCGAAATGGCAGAGCAGATTTTTGATATGCCGGTGCGCTGCGGGTGTCCCGCGGGCGTCGGTGGTTTGAGTGATGTGGCCAATTCACCGGCCTTTGCGGTGGGGGTTGGCTTGATTATATACGGCAGTAAAAATACGTCCGGTGATTCCGTCTATAAAAAGACGGGCAACGTCTTCGGTGAATTATTTAAAACAATTAAAAAATGGTTTTTAGATTTTTTCTAAACTTAAGGGGGGGTGTGCATGTTTGAACTAACGGAAGTATGCATCGAAAATTCAGCAAGAATTAAAGTAGTGGGCGCGGGCGGGGGAGGCGGCAACGCCGTCAATACGATGATTTCCTATACGCTCCGGGGGGTGGATTTTATTATCGCCAATACGGACGCTCAGGCGCTGGCGGCGTCGGCTGCGCCCGTTAAAATCCAGATCGGAGCGGAAGTCACCAAGGGGCTGGGGGCCGGGTCCAATCCGGATGTCGGCAAACAATCCGCCATGGAATCCCGCGATGAAATCCGCAGGCATCTGGAAGGCGCGGACATGATTTTTATCACGGCGGGCCTGGGCGGAGGCACCGGGACTGGCGCCGCGCCGGTCATTGCGGAGGTGGCGCGCGAATGCGGCGCGCTGACCGTAGCCGTGGTGACCAAACCGTTTCAGTTTGAAGGCAAAAGAAGAAATGTCCAGGCCGAAGAAGGCATCATCGCGCTGCGCGATGTGGTGGATACCCTGATTGTGGTTCCCAATCAGCGGCTGCTCAGTCTGGGCGGACGGGGGCTCTCGCTGCTGGATGCTTTCAAAAAAGCGGATGATATTCTTTATCAGGCCGTCAAAGGCATCTCCGATCTGATTATTGTTCCGGGACTGATCAATCTTGATTTTGCCGATGTGAAAAACATTATGAGCAATATGGGCATGGCGCTGATGGGCACGGGAACCGCCAGCGGCGAGAACCGCGCTATTGAAGCCGCGCAACGGGCGATTTCTTCGCCGCTCTTGGAGGACAACACGATTCAGGGCGCACAGGGCATCCTGCTCAGCATCACCGGCGGGCCGGACATGAGCCTGTATGAAGTCAACGAAGCCTCCTCTCTGATTCAGTCCGAAGCGCATGAAGATGCCAATATTATTTTCGGCACGGTCATTGATGAAAACATGACGGATGAAATCCGGATCACCGTCATTGCGACCGGTTTTGAAGACGCCACGAAGAGGAAACAGACGTCGTCCAATGTCATGCATCTGGGTGGCTTCCGGAAAGAAGATTTATCGACGCCGGCTTTTTTGCGCAAAAAGAATTTAGGGGATCAGGGCAATGTGCTGACGGTGGGTATGGGCGATGAAAATGAAAACGTTGACATTGATATTCCCACGTTTTTGCGCCGTCAGGCGGACTAACAAGTTATTCGTGGCCGTCCGGCCAAGCGTAAGAGGACGAGGGCCATGAGACGTCCATGAACTGGAAACAGAAAAAAAAGCACGAAAACCTTTTGGCGCGTGAGCAGGGTTTGGTAAAAAAAGTCTGGGGAACCTGCCATACGGTATGCCTGGCCTATCCGAATGTTTACCGGATCGGCATGGCCAACCTCGGATTCCAGACGGTTTATAAAATATTTAATGAGACCCCTTCCTTTCTTTGTGAAAGAGTGTTTCTGCCCGCATCCGGTGACGCCGCTGAATTCGTCACCGGCGCGGCGGAAACGGTTAGTCTGGAAAACCGCAAGCCCATCAGCGATTTTGAGATTCTGGCTTTTTCCGTTTCTTTTGAAAATGATTATCCATCCATCTTAAAGATCATGGAACTGGGCGGCATTCCGCTGACGGCGAAAGACCGCACCAGTCAGCATCCGCTGGTCATCGGCGGCGGCATTGCGCTGACGCTGAATCCCGAGCCGCTGGCTGATTTTTTTGATATGTTTATTTTGGGTGAAGCGGAAGATGTTCTGCCGCAGTTCACGCGTGTGTATGCGGATGCCGTAAGCCGAGGGCTTGACCGCCACGTCCTGCTCACCTTGCTGCAAAAACAAATAGCCGTTATTTACGTTCCCTCTCTCTATGCGGTGCATTATCGTCCCGATGGAAAAGTTCAAGCGATCACCCCCCGGGAAAAGGGATTGCCGGAAAAAATTCAGATTTCTCCCATAAAAAATATTGACGCTTTCTGCACAACCGAAGTGGTCAGCAGCCTGGACGCGGAAATGGCGGATATGTTTCTGGTGGAGGTTAATCGCGGCTGTCCGCACCTCTGCCGGTTTTGCGCGGCAGGCTTTGTTTACGCCCCGCCGCGTTTCCGCGGCTATGAAGAAATCGTGTCTGCTATCGACTGCGGTCTCATGATAAAAAAGAAAATCGGTCTGGTTGGGACAGCGGTTTCCGATCATCCCGATCTGGTGAAAATCTGCCAATATATTGTTGATC
>DFZJ01000006.1 GCA_002382045.1 Syntrophaceae bacterium UBA4059 | reverse complement strand
CGGCAAAATGAGAACCATCGTCTGTGATGCCGGACCCATCATCCACCTTTATGAAGCTCATTGCTGGCACTTGCTCAGACAAACGGGGGATCTGTTTCTGCCGCTACGTGTGCATAGCGAAGTATGCACAACACTCGGATTGATGGATCCCTGGCCGGAATGGCTGCATGTCGAAACACTTTCTTCCCATGAACAGAAAGAGGCCGGCATCTGGAAGAAGTCCGGCGACCTACACGACGGAGAGGCGGATGCCCTTGTTCTGGCCCGCAGAAAGAAGGCCGACTGGTTTCTGACCGACGATGCGACTACGCGGCTTTTTGTCTCTCTTTTGGGGATGGAAGTCCATGGATCGCTGGGCGTTATTCTCTGGAATGCCGCCCGTGGGCATTTGTCGCGCGCGGAGACCGAAGAAGCATTAGACAGCCTCGAAGCTTCTTCGCTCTGGCTTTCCGCCGGCATTTACCGTGAAGCGCGGCAGTCCCTTGACGATATTTATGCCACAATAATATAACGATAATCAAATATGAAATTAAATATAATCAAGATACTGAAAAGGAGGGGAAATGGAAGACATCTATACAAATAGTCTTGAAAAGGCGCTTGCAAAAACAGAAGCGGATGTTGATGCGTCGTTGAAGGCCGCACATGCCGTCGTCAGTTCCTTAAAGAAGTTTCGTGGTGCAATCAAAACGGGCAGCCTCCGCGAATTAAAAAAGGCGATTGATTCTTCGGAGCAAGCGATCGCTGCGCTGAAGCAACAATTTTCAAATACAAAGGATGGTTGGAACTTTGAGGCGGAAAACTATATCGGCTCCAGGGCCTATTTAGAAGAAATATTGGAGATGTCTAGATCGTTAGGTGTAAGTATATTTGAACAGAATGAAAGATTATATTGTTATCCTTTCCTTATCCGCATTGTTCCTAATGAGCTTGCAGTCCAGATTGACAAAGCAAAAGAGAAACGCTTGCGGCCATCCGTCCTTGTTAGTCACCTTAAAGCATTACAGGATAAGCCGGTGAGATTCAAGCCCGAGGCGTTTCTGGAAAGCCTTTTGTTGGCGTATGACGTTCTCATAAAGAGTCGCGGCAAGGGCCAAGTCGGAAGGGGAAGTGTTGTCACTCTTAGAGATATATACAGGTTGTTGACGCTTCTGCCAGGACAAACCAAGGAATACTCGCTTCAGGAATTTGCCAGAGACATTTATCTTCTTGATCGAAGCGGCGTCACAGAAACAAAGAAGGGATGTGGCGTCACAATGCCGGGAGTAAGTTCTGGAATGAAAGGGACTGCAGGTGCGATTCGAGTCATTACGCAGGAAGGTCAGGACAAGCTTTATTATGGTATTTCTTTTTCAGAGGCAAAGGAGGCATAACCTATGTCATACATCACGCAGGATCAATGGATAGACACGATTCGCAGAGAATATTTACATTCGTTCATTAAACGCGGCGGCGCGGCGGTGAAATTTGCCGTACCGATGGATGATGCCGACCATCGCCAATTGCAAAATCTTCTACGTAAAACTGCAGAAGAGGAAAATTATCTTTTTGCCTCCGTAGATGCCATATCAACAAGGATTCACATGATCGACAAGTTGTTCCACACGGTCGCTCGCCAGATTGATTGGGATGGTTTATCTCTTGCATTTGTAAAAGAGATTTTTACCAAAAATGGATACGAGCTTCCAATACATAGTGAAGACTTTGATTTTCAGAATATCGCGGCAATCAATAAAAGGGAGGAAAAATTTCTACGTAAGGAAGTGCAGTCATGGTTTGAAGAGAGAATATTTCACGATTTTGATATGAGCCAGGAATTCCGCATCGCTATGATGCGTCTATGCTTAGAACAGCTTGACTTAGCGGGACCATCGGCATTTTTAAGTAACGCAGTAAAAGAATGGTTGCGTGGCGAACTTCGCTTGATTTCGGCATTGAAAGACGCCCTGATTTTTCAAAAGATTGCCCGGCACAATGCCCGGCACATGCTGTTTTCACTTGCACACTGGTTAAGAGTAAACGGCAAAAGCGGTTTGGTCCTTGTGCTCGATATTACCCGTTATCTCGTCTCCCGGAAATCGAAAAATCCTGATGATGGTTTTTTCTATTCTGTTCCTGCCCTGCTTGACGTCTATGAAGTTCTGCGCCAGTTCATTGACGGAACGGACGAGATGGAAGGTTGTCTCGTCGTTGTTCTTGCGTCAAAGGAGTTCCTCGACCTGGATGACAGACGGGGGCTTAGGAGCTATGAAGCCTTGCAATTTAGGATATGGGACGAAGTCAGAGACAGGCAAAGACCAAATCCGCTGGCATCGTTGGTACGCCTGGCGAATAATAATAAGGAACCAGGCTATAAAGTATTTAGAGAGGTGCAATAATGAACATAGACGAACAGGTTATAAATCAGCGTGCCATTGAAGCCCTGCGCAACGGTGTACCGAACCGTGATGCCGTGACGGTTTTAGGTTGCAATCAATTGGGAATAGAAGAAAAATTTCGACAACAACTGGAACGTACTCAGGGCGCGATTGACGGAAATGGCAAAAACGAAGGATTGCTGGTTGCGGGCGATTTTGGCTCTGGAAAATCGCATCTTCTCGAATACCTGATGCACCTTGCACTGGAGCGGAATTTCGTTTGCAGTAAGATTGTCATCAGCAAAGAAACCCCTCTTTTTGATCCGACAAAGTTATATCGTGCCGCAGCCGAAGCGGCAATAGTGCACGGTAAACGGGGCAGCGCCATGACGGAAATTGCCACGGCCCTGAATCCCCGGGAGCATGCCTATGCCGATTTTTACGAGTGGCTGCATCAGCAATCAGATATAAATTCCATATTTGCGGCTACTCTTTTTCTATACGACCGTATGTCAAATGACCCCGAACTGAGCAACCGCATTATCCGGTTTTGGTCGGGTGATAAATTCGGTTCAAATGAAATTAAAAAATATCTCAAGGCATGCAGAGAGCCGGTAACCTACAGAATTGAGAAAATTCCGGTGAGAGAACTTGCGTTGCATAGATTCAGGTTTACGGCTCGTTTAATTGTGGCTGCCGGTTATGCCGGCTGGTTGCTGTTGATTGATGAAACGGAATTGATAGCCAAATACTCCTTGATGCAGAGGGCTAAATCCTATGCCGANNGTTCTGGAAGGCAACGACGACTTTGAAAAAGTCCCTAACAGATTAAGGGCGAAAGGAACGGAAAATGATCTCTTATTGGCAAGCCAGGCCGAAAAGGGAATGCGGGTTATTCAAAACGAATCGATCCGTTTAAAACCACCTGATAGTGCCGGGT
>DFZJ01000180.1 GCA_002382045.1 Syntrophaceae bacterium UBA4059 | reverse complement strand
AATGTCTTGTCCCTTTAGAACCGCCAGCATCTCAGCGGTAAGGCTACGCAGTTTCCCCTGCTTTGCATCCAATTCCCCGCGATATTTATTGGAATCGTTTTCCGATTCTTGGCAGGTAAGCGTGGCAGCATTCTTTTTCCTGGCGGCGGCATCAATATCCTTCTTAATTTTGTCGTAGCGGGCAGCTAGTTCCTGCAACGACGCAAAGCCACGGGCAATGACGCCCATTTTTTCCGCAAGCGCCACATCGGCTGCGTGTTGCTTCTGGTAGTCCTGCACGGCGGCAAGGCTTTCCTGGGCTTTTTTACAAACGTCTTGAGAATTCCTGATGTCTTCCTGATACGTTTTGCCCCGGCCAGCCGTTGCGTTAATCGCTTTATCCTTTTCACTGATCTGTTTTTTCTGTTCACCGAGCCGGGTATCCATTTCGCGCACTTTTTTAATGATGTCCGCTTCGATTTGCTGCCTTTGGCGCGCCACACTTACCGCAGCTTCGGCATTTTGCACTTTGAGCAAAGCATTGGCGCGGGTTAGTTCTTTTGCCGGAAGCGCGGCCAGCGCCGCATTCATCTCCTGAATTTCGTTTGCCTGCTGTGTACGCAAAGACGTGACATCCCGGTAATCGCCTTCCAAAGAAACGGCTCGGCGCGCTCTTTCCAGACTGGCAGACTCCGGCATAAAGGCCAATTGACGCTGTTCCATCTCCTGCCACCTTGAATCAAGATCGGCGATTTCTTTTGTGAGCGATGCAAGGGTTGTCAGCCAGAGGGACGCCTGACGCATCGTTTCAACCTGGCGAAGCAGCGCCGTCTCCCCGTCCTGCTTTTCCCGGAGAATCGCCTGCTGCGCGGCTTCTTCCTCTTCACTTAAAACCTGAATGCCTTTGAGTTGGGCCGAAAGCAGCTCCAGTTTTTCGCGTTCCGCCCTCTGGCGCTCATGAACTTTAATGGATATTTGACTATAGATTTCCGTGCCCGTAATCTGCTCCAGAATGGGCGAGCGTGCATCGGGCGAGGCTTGCAGAAAGGCGGCAAATCCGCCCTGCGCCAGGAGCATCGACCGCGTAAAGCGCTCAAAATCCATACCGGTGGCCTGCTCAATGAATTGGCCAACCTGATTGATTTTAGATTCCAGAACTTCATTAGTATTGGCATCGGCAATTTCGTGCTTTGCCTGTTGCAGTTCGCCGTCCGGATGTTTTCTGGCGCGGCGCTGGCTCCAGTGGCAGCGATACCGTCCTTTTTGGGTTTCAAAAGTTACCTCGGCAAAACATTCGCCTCTCTGGCGTGACATGATCTCATTGCCGCTTTTGGTGACCCGATCCAGTCGCGGCGTCCGGCCATAAAGCCCCAGACAGATGGCGTCCAGGATCGTCGTCTTTCCCGCGCCCGTCGGGCCGGTGATAGCAAATATTCCATCGGACACATAGGCAGGATGGGTAAAATCGATCTGCCATTCGCCCGGAAGTGAGTTGAGGTTTTTGAAACGGATGCTAAGTATTCTCATGTCCTGCTCTCTCTCCTCAGATACTTCCCTGCAATTTGCGAGAACAAGGGGTTGCAACCCCTTGTTCTAACGGTGCGTGGATAGATCAGCTTCTTCCATGAATAACCAGTTTGTAAAAGGGGAAACTATTCAGCTATCAGATCCTGCTCATTGATCGAGACAAGAACTTCCTGATACGTGTTCAATAGAACAGTGCGCTGCCCCTCGGGAATTTGATGCGCGTCCAGACAGCGTTGAAAAACATCCGTGACGTCCAGATCATCGAGTGTTTCTCCAACATCACTGCCGTGCAGCGCGCGCTCGAGCACCCGATTATTTTTGACACGAAGAATTTCCAGCCCCGTTCCGGCTATCGCATCATTCAAATGCTCGCGCACACTGCCGGCGATTTCATCGCCTTCATAGATGATTTCCAGCCAGGCCTTGCTGCCGTTCGACTTCAATTCCTCAATCCCTCTGGCAATCGACTGCCAATCTCCCCGCAGGGTTCTAAGCTCCTGAAAGCGCGGGATAGGAATTTTAACAACGGCAGGCGCATCATTCGAAAACTCGACCATCACCACACTCTTTTCCTGCTGTGCTTCTCCAAAGCCGATAGGCAATGGCGATCCAGAATAGCGGACGAAGTCGGAACCGCCGACTCTTTGAGCGATATGAAGATGCCCGAGAGCCACATAATCGATACATTCAGGAAATATGTCTCTTTTAACTTGCGCCAGTGACCCGATATAGAGCTCCCGCACCCCATCATCTTCAACAGTCTGACCACCGGCGGCAAACAAATGCCCCATCGCAACAATCGGAATATCTTTCTTTATCAGGGCGCGCTTTTCTTCAGCCGCCCGGCAGACACTCCGGTAGTGCAATCGGATGCCTTCGATAATTTTACGTTCTTTGTCCTCAACACTCTCTCCGGCCTCGGCCATGCGGATGTCACGATCCCGTAAGTAGGGGATGGCACAGACAAGCAACTGCGGATCGGAATCCGCGCCGGAAAGCACAAGCAACTCATCTTCCGGAGAGTCAGAGGCACAACCCACAACATGGACATTCAGAAATTTCAAAAGTTCTTTGGGAGCATTCAAAAAAGTGGGGGAATCATGATTACCGGCGGTGATCACCACGTGGCGTTTAGCCGAGGCCGCCACGCGGCACAAAAAGCGATAATAGAGTTCTTGGGCGCGATTGCTGGGTGTACTGCTGTCAAACACATCGCCCGCCACCAGAAGGACATCAATATTTTCCCGCTCAATCAGATCAGCAAGCCAGTTCAAAAAAGCTTCGTACTCGTCGTAGCGTTTGCGGTTATAAAGCGCGCGTCCCAGATGCCAGTCGGAGGTATGGAGAAGTTTCATGTCTTTCCTTGATAAAGGTTATTGTCTATCGATAGTTTCATGGTATTTCCTTCGGCGGCTTTCGAATGCTCTTCGTCCCCCCTCCATGATTGATTCTATTTGAGAACATATTTCAGGCTGATCAATCGTACCAGATGCAAGCTGGTCACACTTACCCCTTCCAAAATCGTCCTCCCTTGTGCCCATAACATGAATCAAATCTGAATCTCCATGAACGACAAGATTTGCACTATGGCTTGCAAACAAAAGTTGATTTCTACCTTTAGCGTGGTGAATAAGTTCAACTAAGTGATGAGCAAGAAAATCGTTATCTAAATCATCCTCAGGTTGATCTATTATAATTGGTCCAACTGTTGTCTGTAGCGATAATCGTAATAGTTCAACGGCCCTCTCTCCTGGAGAAGCATGAAGAATGGGTATTGGTTTTTGTCCATTCCGTTTGTATTTCACTTCAACATGATCATCAGCCAATACAACTGAAAGTTTTATCCAATCTTCAACTAAAGTTCGTTCCATAATATTCTGGAAAACCTTTTTGCTGAAACCACAGCTCGACCACATTTCGGGAATCGAATTGTGGTCGCCTACCTTCAGGGCACTTATTGCGCCATAAATTAACTCCGATATTACATTGGCGGGTTCTTTATTACTGGCTAAAAATGTTTCCATTTCCCCCCATGTTTTTCCAGATACGTTTGCACCATAGACAATTTCTTTTAGACGTTTTAAAAATTCCGAAAAACGACCGCCCGGCGTGATTTTAACATATAATCGAAGAGCATCGTCATTAGATATAGCATCAGCCCTGCTTACAAGCTGCTTTGAATACTCTGATACAAGTTCTTTGTATTTTATCAGGGCGTCCTCACCTTTCTTTATCAGACCTGATGTTTCGATTGCTTTGATTTCCTTCAGCGCCTCTTTACGCTTCCCCTCAAGTATACCGATTTCCGCACCCAATTCATCGGCCTTTTTCTTGGCTTCCATCCTACCCTTTTCTCTGTCGGCTATGCTTCTTGCTTTTTCTGCCAAGGCATTTATTTTAGTATCGAACTGCGATTGGTTATTTTGAATATTAAGCAAAGATTCGTTACTAAAGTTTATGACACCTGATAGCTGAGAGATAATGTCTTTATAAATTGACTCTAGCGAAATTAAATATGGATCATTTAAGAATCCATCACCGTCAGAAAATTTGGAGATATCCAATTTCCTTAAACTATCAATCCGTTCAAGCTCTTCTTTTAAATCTTCTACAAGTCGATCCCTTTTTTGGAGTATCTCCTCAAGCAAAGTCTGTATAGATGACTTTATCTCTATGGTTGCTCTAGAACCGTGGTCTAGATGATTTGCTGCCTCAAAGAGTGCCTTCTCCGTATCAGTTAACCCAACTTGAGCAACCTTCTGAAATGCTTCTTGTTCAGTACTCTTCTGCTTGATTTGACCTGCCAGCGTGTCAACTTCCCTTGTAAATTTGTTTGACCTGACAGAGTTATCATACCCTTCTCGCACAGTATCCGATAAAATAT
>DFZJ01000120.1 GCA_002382045.1 Syntrophaceae bacterium UBA4059 | reverse complement strand
ATCTTTTTTCGTCATGGCTTTTTCCCGTTTTCCGAATTACAGCACATATTTTATGTTGAGACGCGAAGCGGCGTCCGCATCATTAATCCCCAGCGCATCCGACATGCCGATCGGCAGCGACGTCGAACGCCCCAGCGGAGCAACTATTTTCTTCAATTCCGTATTGAAACTCACATATAAATCCACCAGGCGCTCGGCGACTTTTTCCGGATCCAGTCTGCGATCCAGTCTGGGGTCCTGCGAGGTAATGCCTTTAGGACACACACCGATATTGCAGACATTACAGCGGTCGCCTTCCGATCCGAGGCAGCCCGCAGCCGCCTGCATGACATATTTTCCGGTTTGCACACCGCTGGCGCCCAGCATAATCAAGGCGGCGGCATTAGCGGCCAGATTGCCGTTTTTACCAATGCCGCCGCCGGCGAAAAGGGGAATCTCATTTTGTTTACCCAGTTTAACCAGCGTTAAATACGCATCGCGCAGATTGCTGGCGATGGGATGTCCCATATGATCCATCGATACGTTGTAGGCCGCGCCCGTTCCGCCGTCTTCTCCATCAATGGCCAGACCTGCGGCATAGGGATTTCTGGTTAAATTATTCAAGACGGCCATCGCCGTGCTGGTCGCCGATATTTTCGGATACACCGGCACGCGGAAGCCCCAGGCCATGGACATGGACTGGATCATCTTGGCTACGGCTTCCTCAATGGAATATTTGGTCTGGTGCGTCGGCGGACTGGGCAGACTGATTCCCTGCGGCACACCGCGGATTGCGGCAATCAGCTTATTGACTTTGTACCACATGAGAAGGCCGCCATCACCGGGCTTGGCGCCCTGTCCGTACTTGATTTCAATCGCACAGGGATCTTCCTTCATCTGAGGCAGGCTGTGAATGATTTCATCCCAGCCGAAATAACCGCTCGCAATCTGCAAAATCACATATTTCAGAAAGCGCGATTTCAATAGCCGCGGCGGACAGCCGCCTTCGCCGGTGCAGACACGAACCGGCATGCCCAGTTCTTCGTTCAGATAGGCCACCCCCATTTGCAGGCCTTCCCACATGTTCGGAGACAAGGCGCCAAACGACATGCTGCCGATCACCAGCGGATAAATTTCGCGAACCGGCGGCATCCAGCCGTTCTCCCGACTGACTTTGAGCATTTCTTCCGGCGGCAGGATTCTGCCCAGCAGCGTACGCAGTTCAAATTCGTGGCGACCCGCGTCGAGGGCCGGGTCCGTCAGCATCGATATCCGAATGAATTTGATTTTATCCAGAACACTGTCCGGATTATTCCGACGGCCGCCGCGCCTGCGGGGCTCGCCGCCCTGATTGACGTGAAACCGGAGTTTGTCGATTTCCGTGCTGTGCAAAGGCGCAATCGCGCTGTTGGGGCAAACCATGGCGCACATCCCGCAACCCACGCACGCGTGAGCCGGGTCCGTACGCTGATCAATGCCGTGATAAATGGAGAAAAGATTGCCGGGCCTGGTTTCCAGGCCGACCGGCGTCTGCAGGGCTCGTTTGCGGTGAACGCCCAGTTCAATGGCGCGAACCGGACAAACAGCCGTACAACTGCCGCACAGCGTGCACTTTTCTTTGCTCCAGAGAATCTGCCAGGGCAGATCTTTGACGCTTAGTGTAGAGGGGGTAATGCGTCCCATTGATTCCATTTTTCTATCTCCTGCCGCTCGCGGCGCACCATAACAGTTTCGTATCTCATCGGCTGATCATCCAGGTTGATATCCCGTTCCGGAATCGCCGCATCGAGGCCGCACATTTCCGATGAAAACGCGAAAATGCCGGGCCGGCCGCCCACTACGCCGGGGCGCAGTTTCTTTGCATCCTGCACCATAAACATCGATTTGTCCGGCAGACAGCCGATCACGCAGTTCGGACCGTCGATAATCAAAGGCCGGCAGCTTTGCTTTAAATTTCTCAACACCCTGCCGTCGGGATGACGCGACAACTCCTCATCTTTGAGAGGAGTAATAATATGTTTATACATTTCCATGCCCAGTCCGAGTTTGTTTTGCATGTAATGCAGGATGTGTGTGAACACCTCCGAGTCGGACTGATAACCGGTGTAACCGGGGAAATTGCGGGACATCAGAAATTCGCGGATCGGCACAAACGCCGTATTTTCCCCGTTGGTCATGGTGGACATGCCCTGTATAAAAAACGGATGGCAGGCATAAATATCGATCGAATAATTGGTGTTCTGGCGTCCCTGATTCAGGATGATGCGCGCGGAAAGTTCCTTGCGGTCCAACCCCAGATATTCGGCGACAATCAGCGGATCGCCCACTTCCTTAATCATGATGACATCCGGCCAGAAGCTGAAGATCAGCATGGACTTGTCCTTTTCGCCCATTTCCCGAAGCTGCAGCTGAACCATCATCAGCCGGAACTGAATTTCATCCTGGCTTAAGCCTTCCCAATCCGCCGGATATTCATAAACACGGATCACGTAATTATCTCTTTTGGGCGTCCCCGCCGGTGTCGGCTTGGTCGGACGGAAAGACAACTTGTACTTAACCATGAAATCCAGATCGATCATGAAGCGGTCCAACGCCTTAATGCCTTCATTGGAAAATATTCCGGAAAGGATCGGCTCGTTTTTAAATTTTTCAAACTCACCGCCCAGATCCGTCAGAAACAATCCGACACCGGACCCGTCATGACCTTCTTTCATGACATTGAGCGCATTGATGGCCACCATCGGTGACAACGGATCGTTACTGGTTACTGCAAACAAACGGCACATAAATTTATTTCCTTTCTGATCACCGCCTGCTCAAGCTCGGCAGGTCAATCGATATTTGCCAGAGTCATGCCACGGCTGGCAAACTTACAAAATTGGGTTAAAAAGCTTGCTGTCCGGTCTTTTTTGCCACTTTTTTCACGGCAGCTTCGTTTTCGCAAAGAACAATTTTGTAATTTTACTAAAATATGGAACATTATTGTTTATATTTTCCGTGAAGCACCCGTATGCCGTATGTCTTTTAGTGCGCATCGGACAAAAATGTTTATCAACTACCGGAATCTATATGTTTTTTTCGGAAGTTTTTTGGATCGATAGCCATTTTCGATATTTTGTATTGGATAATGCGCTTGGTTGTGCCTAACATTCTGGCTGCCTTGGTTTGATTACCTCCGGTTTCTGTCAGTGCGTCGATGATCAGCGATCTTTCCTGCGCTTCGACCACGGAAGAGAGCTTGCTGCGATCCTTGCGGTCCATTGACTTTTCCTTGATCTGCAGAGACGGCGGCAGGTGGACGCAATCCACAAGATCCGTCTTGGTCAACAACACGGCCCGTTCCATACAATTTTCCAGCTCGCGGACATTTCCCGGCCACTTGTGCGATAGAAATGCTTCAATTGCCGCGGTGGATATCCTCTTGACGTTCTTGCCCATTTCCTTATTGTATTTGAGCAGGAAATGATCGGCCAGCAAAATGACGTCGCTGCCGCGTTCGCGAAGCGGCGGTAAATAAATCGGAAAAACGTTCAAGCGGTAAAACAAATCCGCGCGAAAACGATCAGCCATAATATCCTGTTCCAGATTACGGTTGGTAGCGGCGATGATTCGTACATTGACATGGACCACTCTTGAGGATCCCAGCGGCTGGAAACGTTTTTCCTGTAAGACGCGCAGCAGCTTAACCTGAGCGGCGGCGGAGAGTTCGCCCACTTCGTCTAAGAAAATAGTTCCGCCATTGGCCTCTTCAAAACGGCCGCGGCGCGTCTGCAATGCGCCGGTAAACGCTCCTTTCTCATGGCCAAACAGTTCGCTTTCAATGAGTGTGTCGGGAATAGCGGCGCAATTGACCTGGATCATTGGCCCACCGTGCCGCGGTGAGTTTTTATGAATCGCGCGGGCAACCAGTTCCTTGCCGGTGCCCGTCTCGCCCGTGATCAACACGGTTGTATTGGAATCGGCCACCTGCGCCACCAGGCCAAAAACTTCCTGCATGGCTTTGGAATGGCCGATAATTTCCATTGAGGGCGCGCGCTCGGAACCGACAATCTTCCGCAAACGTTTGTTTTCTTCTTCCAGCGCACGGATATGCACGGCCTTGGCCATCAGTTCGGCAACCGCCGACAGCATGGCCAGTTCCTGATCCAGATCTTCAACTTGCCCAGCTACTTTATCGGCGGATAATACCCCGACAACGCGCGCATCATAGATAATCGGAACACATAAAAAGGAAAGCTCGGCGCGATTCAAATGCCGTCGCGCGCCGGTTCGATCCAGAAAATGTGTTTCCTGCCCCAGATTGGCTACCGCCATCGGGCGGCCGGTTTCGGCCACTTTTCCGGTAATGCCTTCCCCCGGCTTGTAGGTGACTTCCAACCCGTCAATATTGACGTCATGAGCAATGTCCAGCCAGACTTCTTGCTTCTCGCGATCCAGAAGAGAAATCATACCGCGCTGCATTCCCAGGCGCGAACTCATTTCGTTGAGGATCTGCTCCAGTTGATCGCGCAAATCCGCCGGCTGCGCAAGAATTTTGGATATCGCATGCAATGCCGCCAATTCTTCATAACTATGAATACTCAATGCCTTTGTTTCCTCAGTGTGGGGTTTGGTTAACGCTTTACTCATCCTTCCAGCCTGAACACCTTGATTTTTATTGTGTGACAAAATTGTTCCAATATCAACCAGTTTTTTGTCATTATCTGAACAATCTTGCAAAGAGCAAACCAACTCTGGAACAAGTTTGTAAAAAGTTGATGAATGATATGGCTGAGGGGCAAGGACTCGAACCTCGATTCACAGGGCCAGAACCTGTTGTCCTGCCTTTAGACGCACATGATCGGCACAATTATGTTTTACAATGTTTTAAACTGCACAAATATGCGCTCTCCCGATTTATTATAAACATTATAACATCATATATTTAATAGACAATATATTATGGCAGGGTAATTGCTGTCGCTTATTCCCATTTATATAGGCAGGAGGGATAAAAAGATAATGGGTTCTCAAATCAGCGCGGGCGATACAGCCTGGATATTAGTGTGTTGTTCCCTTGTTCTTTTGATGACGCCGGCCCTGGCGTTTTTTTATGGCGGCATGGTCAGGAGAAAAAATGTCCTTTCCACTTTAACATTGAGTTACATCTTCATGTCTCTGATCGGTGTTCAGTGGGTTCTTTATGGCTATTCATTATCTTTCGGTCCGGATATCAGCGGACTGATCGGCGGGCTGGATTTTCTGGGTTTTCAGGGGGTCGGCGCCGCGCCAAACACCGCCTATGCCAAGACCATTCCTCATCAATTATTCGCCGCTTTTCAAATGATGTTTGCCGTCATTACACCCGCATTGATTACAGGGGCTTTCGTGGAACGGGTCAAATTCAAGAGCTTCCTGCTTTTCAGCCTTCTGTGGGCAACACTGGTCTATGATCCGCTTTGCCACTGGGTCTGGGGACAAGGAGGCTGGCTGAAAGAAATGGGCGTACTCGATTTTGCCGGAGGGACGGTTGTGCATATCGCCGCCGGTTTTTCGGCACTGGCCTTTGCCCTGGTCATCGGTCCGCGTAAAGGTCACGGCAGCTTCCCCATGGAACCGAACAATATTCCGCTGACGGTTTTAGGAACCGGGTTACTGTGGGTCGGCTGGTTCGGCTTTAATGCGGGCAGCGCTCTCGGGGCCAACGGCGTAGCCGTAAACGCTCTGGTAACGACCAACACCTCGGCGGCCACCGCCGGCCTGGTCTGGATGCTGCTTTCCTGGTTGGATGGCCGGCCCAGCACCCTGGGGATCGCGACAGGGATGGTGGTTGGTCTGGCTGCGGTGACACCGGCTTGCGGGTTTGTGACACCTCTGGCCGCCATGGTGATCGGAGCGGTGTCCGCGCCCCTTGCTTATTA
>DFZJ01000083.1 GCA_002382045.1 Syntrophaceae bacterium UBA4059 | reverse complement strand
CGCTTGGTTTTAAGAAGGTCGCGGTCGTCGCCGGTTTCCCAGATGGTCGAAACCAGCTCTTCCGCGTCAATCGTCTGAAGGGATCCAGATGCGTCATCATCTGAATAATACTGCCGCACCGCCCGCAAAAGTCTGGATTTGAGGGTTGTCTCGTTTTTATACCGAAGGTTTTCTATGGCTTCGTCAATATCCTGAAGCTTAATAACAATGGGCACGGCGCAGTCTCCGGATGCTTAAAATGTCAGTCATGTATCGAGAATATCTGCAAACAGCAAACGCTCTTGCAGAATAATCAAAAATAGATTAAAAAAACAGATATTTTTTCGGCAGGACTGTCGATACAAGAGTAGAATACGTAAAATGCGTCAACTGATCAAGCACCATAAAATTCGAGGGAAAAGATGGAAGAAGCCTTAAAGTTCCAGTTTGAGCAGATATTTGTAAAGCATTATGAACGTTTAACAACCTCCAAGCAGTCGGTCGGCGGCTTGCCCTTTACGCTGGACAATATCATTTGTTTTATTCTCTTAGGCGGTCGGGAGCTGGCCATTGAGGATATTTATGGAGACGTCAGCGAACGCTACTCCATGGAAACATTCATAGCGGATACCAGAGAAGCCGGCCTGGAAATGGACGAACATCTGCAGAAAACCGTTTCCGATATGGTGGTAAAGAAATTTCTCCATCTTCAGGCGGACGGTCATTTTTACTCCTATCAGGCCACCCGCGATACCGCGCGGATGTTCAACAAGATTTATCCCAAAATGCAGGGAATGAGTATGCTGGCTTATATCGGTCAGACGATTCAGGAAGTGGAAAGCGGCCGTGTTGATCTGGAAACTGCGTTGTCGCGCTTTGACCAGACCCTTCAAAAACAGGGTGTTCCACTGCCCAAAGCAAAAATACCCGTCATGACACCGCCGCCCAAACCTGCTGCCGTTGCGCCCCGGAAGGCTGAAGAACTTAAACACAGCAGTTCGAAAATTTTCCGGGACTACGTTGTGACCAACACATCGGTCAAGGCAAAAGTTGAAAAGCCGCCATTGCCGGACAACCTGGTATTTGAACCCCCTGTTGAGGTTTCGCCTGAACCCCGGGCGCCGGCGCCGGAAACCAAAGAACCGGAAGCCAATATTGAATCCAGCGTGATTACAGCGGATCGCGAACCGGAAGTTGAAAAAGTTCCGGCTACGCAGCCAACCGTTGAAGCTAAAGAGGAACAGGCGCCGGAAGAGCCGGAAGTCGTGGATGATGACGCCATTGCCGCCAAAATCGCCGCTTTTGAAAAAGAACTGGCGCTGACGTGCCCGATCTGCAAGACCAATGTGCTGAAAGAAGAAAAAACCGCCGGCGGAAAACTTTTTTATTCCTGCACGTCGGATAAATGCAACTTCATCAGCTGGGGCAGACCGCATCAGATCGCTTGTCCGCGGTGCAAGAGTCCGTTTATGGTGGAAGTTGCCGACAGTGAAGGAAACATGATCCTGAAATGCCCGCGTGCCACCTGTCAGCATCGTCAGGCGCTGACGGCCGCGCCGCCTGCAACCGGCGGCGTCAAAAAAGTTATTCGTAAGAGGCTGGTCCGCCGCAAAGTCTAATTCTCCAGGGGAATCATTTTCCAACCGATGCGTGATGTTATCGACGCCGATGCGCTGCGCTTCTTTGGCTCCACCCTGTAACAGTAATATTATTTTCGATCGTGTATCCGCATTTTACCGGGCCAGTTCATCCCGAATGGCAATGCCGATCTTTTCCATGACATAGGGTTTCTTGACATAGGCGCCCGCCCCCAGTTGCTGCGCTTTCTTGAGCCGGTCGGTCTCTGAAAACCCGCTGACCAGAATGGCCTTCTGCTTTGGCCTGATCTCCAAAATCCTCCGATAGGTCTCGAGTCCGTCAATGCCCGGCGCCATGATCATGTCAAGCACCAGAATGTCCGCCTGATGGTCTTTGAGGTATTCCACCGCTTCTTCACCGCCGGATACGGCATGAACCACATACCCGATCTTGGTAAGCAATCCGGAGGCAACCTCCCGCTGTTCGGCAACGTCATCAACCACCAAAACCGTTTCCCCGTGGCCCCTATATTGTTCTATAGATATATTCTGCTGCGGTGCGATCAGTTCCTCCCGTGTTACCGGAAAGTAGAGCGTAAAGGCAGCGCCCTGCCCAACTTTAGTCTGCACATCAATATATCCATGGTGATCTTTTACAGTTCCCCAAACGATCGCCAATCCCAGTCCGGTCCCACTTCTGCCCATCGTCTTCTTTGTATAAAACGGCTCAAATATCTTTTCTACATGCTCGGCAGGGATACCCATTCCCGTATCGGATACGGTCAGGATACTGTAATCACCCTCCTTGATTTCATCATAGCCTTTGATGGGTTTGTCCAGATACCGGTTCTCTGTACGAATCGTCACCGTTCCATTCCCTGAAATAGACTCCGCGGCGTTGGAAAGCAGGTTCATCAAAACTTTTTCCAAGTGGACATGGGAACCTTTGATATTCAGCAGATCTTCTTGAAATTCGACCCTGAAAGTTACACGGGGGTCATCGTCCTTCATCTTCTCAAAAACCGGAGTTTTAAGAAAATCCAAGACAATGTTATTGAGATTGACTACCGATGATGATGTGACCCCCCGCCTGGTCATTGTGAGGAGATCCTGAATGATTGCGGAACCTTTCTCCGTGGACTGCAGAATCTTTTCAGCCCGGTTTCTGGCCTTGTGTCCCTCAGGAATTTCCATCAGCAGCAGTTCCGAATATCCACTTAATGCACCCAAAACATTATTCAGATCATGGGCCACGCCACCGGCTATTTGCCCGAGAACCTCCATTCTCTGTGCCAGGACAAGTTGGTCCTGGATCTTTTCTTTCTCTCTCTGAATTTTTATCCGTTCACCGATATCCCTCGTAATGCCGAAAAAACCGATGGGGTTCCCGTCCATGTCTGTGGCCAATGACGACTTGAGTTCAACCTCGAAAACGGTCCCATCTTTTTTCAACTGCGAAAGCTCTATGATAAAAGACCTTTCAGAACAGGTCTTTCCCTGTCTGGCCAATTCCATTTGTGCATGGTAGGCCTGCAAAACTTTCTGACACGATTCAGGGGTGTACCATTGGTCCAGGTTCAGGTTCATTGCCTCCTCAACGGTATAACCGAAAATACGCTGAACAGAGGGGCTGATATAGGTAAAATTCAGCCTCGGGTCTGTTGCCCAGATCAGGTCATTAACGTTGTCAGCAAGGATGCGGTAACGTTTTTCGCTGACTTCCAGCTCCTCATTGTTCTTTTGGAGTTCCAAAGTTCTCATGGCCACCAGCGCCTCCAGGTTCTCCTGATGCTTACGCAAATCATCTTCGGCTTGGTGGCGCACCTCCATCTCGGCGCCTAGCGCCCTGTTGGCGGCCTCGACTTCATCCTTGGCCGCAGCCAGCAGGTTTTTCTCCCGTTGAAGTTTTTCCTGCTCAATTTCCATCGCTTTTTGAAACTGTTCGCGAACCGCTTCGTAGTAATAGGTGCCGCAAAAAATAATAAAAAAAGTCGTAAAATAACGGAACAGAAACGCATTGGTGTATGTAAAGAAGCCCTCAATGGCAAATGGATTTAAAAGAAGAATGACCGCCACCAATAAAAGCAAAAGGCTCCAGATACATCCCTCTTTTTTCCCCATGAGGAAAAAGGCGAAGACAGGATAACTCAACACGAACATGCTGCCGTATCCTTGCCCCACACCTGTTTTCATCCAGTAGGAAAGAAGGAGAATAAGTAAAACAAGCGTGATACGATAAACGGTTTTGCCGGTATTGGAACGGGAAAGCAAAATGATAAAACTACAGAGCAATGCCGCCATGAAAAAATTAACCAGGCCAAAGCTGTAATTTCTATCCAGATTGTGAACAACGCCGAAGATGATCAGGGGAAAGATCAGGGCAAGAAGAAAGGCGACAAACAAGCGCCGCCGTCCGCGATCCGCCAGATTGATTCCCGGCGGATGAAGAATGGTATTTAGAACATTAAATATTTTTTTAAAAGCATTGATCATTTTTTAATTTGTACACAATTGAAGACAAAAAATCAATAAAGATGGTCGGTATGGGCAGCGTTGTTCTTTTCCTCTTCCAAAAAACATTTTTTCAGTGCGCCGGAATTAAACATAGACCACATTTTCTCGCGGGAGACTTCCAGGTTCAGATTATCTTTGATGATCAGGATGCCCTCATCGGTAAGCTCTTGAATTAATTTTCTGATTTCAACAGGTTCTTTTTGGGTCCGTTGGGAAAGTCCGGGGATGTGCTCCTCCAGGGACGCCCGGGGCTGATCCAGAAAATGCATGATGATCACCAGACGCGTCCAGAGATTGGTAAACTCTTCCAGCGCAGCATTGGAATTTTTCAGCCGCGTGGAAAATTCCCTCAGCATGGAGAGCGCCACTTCACGGCTGTCCCGCATCAGATTCTGGAACGTCGCCGCGTCAATCACGGCCAGATGGCTGTCTTCCAGAGCGCGCGCTGTAGCGGTGCGCCGGACGTCAATGAGCGCCGCCATCTCGCCGAAATACTGCCCCG
>DFZJ01000132.1 GCA_002382045.1 Syntrophaceae bacterium UBA4059 | reverse complement strand
TATTTATGAAACGAAATACTAGAAGGGCGCAATGCTGTGAATCTTCGGGCATGCCGCCCAGATGGTCTAAAATGGCGCTCTGGTTTATTTTAATGCATTCCCTGACCGGTTTGCCCTTGGCCATGACAGTGGCGGCCGTTCCCGCGGCATGGGAGGTCATGCAGCCGTCTGTCGTGTAAGTAACCTCATCGATTTTGTCATTTTTCACTTTCAGGAACATTTCCATTGTGTCCCCGCAGGGGCCTTTAATTTTGGCGTAGCCGTCGGGTTTGTCGAGACATCCGTAATTTCTCGGATGGGTCCCGTAATCGACAACCTTTTCGGAAAGGCTGCCCGTGATTTTTTCCATGAGCAGGTCAATCATCTCCTTCTTGATTTGTTTTTCGTTTTTGTTTTCTTGTTCCATATGGCAACTCCTTGCATCTCATCTAAAATATATTGCCGCCGCTCAACCGTACCCGAAACCGATTGTCCGATCAACCCCCTTGCAGCAAGCTGTGGCAGTATGAAATGAACGTCATGCTATCGCAGCAAGTTTGAGGAGAATTAACGCTTGTCCCGCAACGGCAAAATTAAAGAATTTTCTTGCCTGTATCCGGGCCGCTTTTGACGGTATACACATCCGTAATTTTTACCACAACAGCCGACTTCGGCTTCAGAGTATCTTTGATCCCCCGCACCCATTCGACACTCTGCCGGAAAATATCGCCGTCCGTATGGATGGTAATATCCGCCTTGATCTGAAAGCCGCCTTTCTCACCCCACCAGGCCAGCGCGATTTTAGGGTTCTCCCGCAGATTGGCGAGGGTCTTTTTGAAGAACTGGCCGGAGATAAGCAGCGTTTCATCATCCAGGAACTTGAACGCCCCGATGGGCACAACATTGGTGTTCCCGGTCCTTTGACGCCGTCGCAAGATAGGCAATTTTGCACTCTTCAGACTCGCTTGAACTTCTTCGTTTACTTTAACCAAGAAGCATTCCTCTGATACCGTACGTAGTGTGCCATTTCCGGAGATAACGATTCATTTGCCGTTATTATTACGGAGAATATGGCCAATGATAATTGTTTATGACGTAGCATAAAATGACAGGATAGAGAAACAACAATTTCAAATGGAAAGAGAGAAATGAACTGGAGCAGCTGGAGATACTGAACGCTTCTTAAAAATAAAAGTAAATTTCTATATTCAGGTTAAATTATTTCCTTTGGTGGCCATCATGAAACCAGCGTGTTTAACGCTTTTGATGGATTTTAATTTCTGATAAAGTTCTTCAATTTCCTTCGATTTACCCTTGGTTACAATGATTTCAAAACAATTGTGATGATCCAGATGAATATGCTGGCTGGACAGAATGCAGGTATGATAATCATGCTGAACATCAAGTACTTTTGTAACCAGTTCTCTTGTATGATGATCATAAACCAGAGTAATCGCTCCGGTCACTTCCTTGTTTTCCGTCCATTCCTCCTTGATTAGTTCTTCTCGGATCATATCGCGTAGAGCTTCAGAGCGGTTGGTGTAATGTCTCTGCTTGAGTAGCCGGTCGAATTGTGTAAGCAATTCTTCTTCCAGCGACACGCCAAATCGCACTAGTTTGGAGACCGTCATCATTTCCCCCGAGTAAAGTATTTTGCTTTTTTATATAAAACAAAACATCAATGGGTCAAGTGATATATTTCAATTAACTTTTTCTGCTATTGAACAACATTATTTATTGACAGCCGCAACATTCTATGCCACGAAAAGTTTATTCGTGACACCATGATTGCTTTCGCTCTCTTAGTAATCATCATGAATCAAGCGAATAATTCATTTCCGCACAGACGGAGTATCATCATGAAGCGGCATTTATTTTGGTTGCTATGCGTAGTTGTTGTACTCTTCCTTCAATATCCTGCGTCCGCAGCTGATCAAAAGCCGGAAGAACCCGTTCGGATGGATGAAGTGGTTATTGTGGCATCGCCGATTATCGAAGGAAACCGTGTAACTGATGCGGGGAATCAAGTCACAACCGTCAGTAAGAAACAAATTGACGATTTAAACGCGCAGGATATGCCGTCGGCATTACGGCGCACGCCCGGCGTTGTCATCTCCCGCCATAATTTTGTGGGAAGCTTTGGTGGCGGCGACGGAGGTGCAATTTACATCCGGGGTATGGGCAGTTCTCGCCCCGGCGCGGAAATTCAAATGTTGGTAGATGGCGTGCCGAAATTCGCCGGTATCTGGACGCATCCCCTGATGGATATTATGAGTGTGGATATTGCGGATAAAATTGAAGTTTATAAAGGCGCCCAACCCGTCCTTTTTGGTAACATGACAGCTGGCGCCGTAAACATGATCACGAAAAGTCAAAAGGAAGAAGGTTTTTTCACGCGCTTGAATTTTGCCGGTGGATCCTATAATACATTTATCGAAACCGTTGAGCATGGCGGCAAAATTAAGAATACGGATTATTATCTACTGCAAAGCTTCAAACAGTCCAGCGGACACAGGGAAAACGCGGGAGGCGAACTTCAGGATTACTTTGGTCACATTGGCCATCAACTTTCCGACAAATGGAAGGTATCTCTTACAGCTAATGCAACTCATAACAACGCTTCCGATCCGGGTCCGGAAAATCGCCCTCAGGAAAGGCAAGGAACTTTCAAAACCCAAGACAATCTGGCCATTGCCACCCTGACGCATGCCTATGATATTGTCAAAGGCGATTGGAAGGTTTACTGGAACAACGGTGAAGCAAACTGGAAGGATCAATACGATCTAATCAGTCTTTTCCATTATGATACAATTACCAAATTTGATAATTACGGCATTCGGGCCCGTGAAGTATTCAAGCCTTGGACTGGCGGCGCATTGACAGCGGGAGCCGATTGGGATTGCACATCCGGAACCGTCACCATCGACCGGGAACTGTCCCGGCCGGACAGCTACTTCTCCCGTGATACTTTTCGCATCCTGTCACCCTACTTGTCGCTTAGTCACGAATTTCAGCTGATGAAACAATGGACATTGATCCCCTCCGCAGGTGTTCGTTATTACAATCACAGCGATTTCGACGCCCAATGGGCTCCGCAGGCAGGTCTTGTCCTAAGAGATCCTTTGATGGATATTCATCTGTTCTACGGCAGAGGCATTAATTATCCGGGACTTTACGTTGTCGCCCAATCCAACATGTTCTGGGGTAACAATGTGCGGTGGAAAGACCTTGATCCTGAAGCTGTCAATCATCTGGAAGCAGGTATCAGCCGCTTTTTTGGCCAGAAAGTTCGTGCCGATCTGACATGGTTCCGTGATAAAGGCAGCAATCGTTTGATTATGATCTCAAGCCCCGCCCCGCCTCATTACGAAAATATCGCGAACTTTGAAACGCAAGGCCTGGAGGCAACTCTAACGGTCGAACCGATTAAAAATCTTTCGCTGTTTACGGGAGGCGCTTGGATTTATGAACGATCTCCGGATAACCTGCCTTACGCGCCCCAGTGGACAGCGTCGGCCGGTGGTAATCTGCGCCTTTTCCAATATTTAAAAATAAGCCTGGATACAACCTATCAGGATTCCCAGTATGTCGCCAATAATCGCAGCCTGAATTATGGGGGAAACAGCATCACCAAAATAGACGGATTCTGGATTTTAAACGGTAAAATCAGCTGGGAATTCAAACTACTGTCACCCAAGGTGCGCGGAGATGTGTTTCTGGCCGGAGAAAATCTGACCAATGTCAATTATGCTTATAAAAAAGATTATCCCATGCCCGGTATTAACTGTCTATTGGGAGTTAATATCAAATTTTAAAAATGACAAGGTGGATTGAATGCAAAAAGTAAAAGTTGATTTAGAACGGGCAAAATTCTTTGATGAATTATCAGACAGCTGGGATGCGAAAGGCCCGTCTCCCGAGCCGGAAGTGGTGCTGACCTTTCTTCGTAAACTGAACATTGATTCGGAGAAAACCGTGTTGGATGTAGGAACAGGTACCGGTTTGCTCATCTTGCACATTTTTTCTTTTCATCCGGCCAGAGTGATTGCCATGGATTTGTCGTCTCGTATGCTGTCAATATTGCGGGGAAAACATTCCTCCCGATTCGGCGCCAGACTGGAGATTTTGCAAGGCGATGTCCATTTGCTGAATCTGCAAGATGCCTCGGTGGATATTGCAGTCTGTAACGGTGTTTATCCGCATTTTCAAGACAAACCGTTGGCGTTGTCTCAACTGCATCGCGTACTGAAAAAAGGGGGCCTGCTGGCCATTAACCATTTTGCCGGAAGACAGTTCATTAACAGCATCCATGGATCATCATCTCACGATCTGATCCGGCGGGATCTGCTGGACCCGGTGATGATTTTATCCGAAACCATTGCAGGTTGCGGGTTCCATGTCAAAGAATGGCGCGACGACGCCACGGAATATTATATGATCGCGGAGAAGATATGACGCGGGAGGCAGTCGTCAAAATTCGCGATCTTATTGCCGGATATGGCCGTCATCAGGTTTTACAACAGCTCGATTTAACGGTATGGCGCGGCGAGGCTTTAGGCATTGCAGGAAAAAACGGAGCGGGCAAAACAACCTTGTTCAAGGTTATTCTGGGATTAATTGCGCCGCTTGCGGGCTTTGTCAGTGTGCAGGGACGAATGCTGGATACGCCCCGCGTGCGCAGGTTGGTGAGATGTCAGATTGGATATGTGCCTCAATTGCATACGCCGGGGAAAATGCCGGTTTCCGTTCATGATGTTGTCCTCATGGGGAGATGGAGCAAAGGTTTTGGCTTTTTTAAGCGCCCGACCATGCAGGACCGTCAAAAAGTAAGTGAGATTCTGCGGGAAATAGGGATGTCACACAAGGAATGGCAGGAGGTGCATCTCCTCTCCGGCGGAGAACAGCAGAAGGTATCCATTGGCCGAGCGCTGGTTCGTGAAGCGCCAATCCTGCTTCTGGACGAGCCCAGCACCTATCTGGATCACGGATCACAGGTGGAAATTATCGAACTGATCAAAACCGTTCGTTTGAAACATCACCTCACTCTGATCATGATCAGTCATGATCCGGAGCACCTGGAAGGAATGAGCGACCGCATCCTTCTATTAAAGAACGGCCGCTTAGAAGAACGATAAATGTCTTTATTTGATTTTCTGACCATTCCGCTATTTCAAAAGGCCTTGATGGGCGCTTTTCTTTCCGGGGCAGGGCTCTCCCTGCTGGGTGTGGTCATTCTAAACCTGAATCTGACGACGATCCGCTTTGCCTTGATGCATATCGCTTTACTGGGGGCGGCCATCGCGATGGTTCTGGGATTTCCTCCCCTGGCAGGCGCCATGGCCGGGATTATTATTGCTTCATTGCTGCTCGGCCCCGCAGGCGATTTTTTAAATATGGATACCGGCGTCAGCGGTGTGCTTTTTATGACCGGGTCTCTGGGGCTTGCTTTCCTGATATTTTACAAAGCCGGTGTTCCGGCTATGGACGCCTTTGCTCTTTTTTCAGGCAGCATACTGGCACTGAGCACGCTTGAGATCTGGGTGATCGGGGGGCTCGCCTTGTTGATAATTCTCATATTCTCCCTCTTTTACCGCGAGATACAGATGGTGTTGTTTAATCAGGAATTGGCCGAAAGCCTCGGTGTCCCAGCCAAAGGAATTCGCAATGCACTTTTGTTGCTGACCGGATTGGCGATTGGCGTCAATATCCGCATGGTCGGGGTTTTGCTTATTGACGCGGCTGTTCTGCTACCCGCCCTTGCGGCGCTCAGCGTCGCTAAGAGTCTTCGCGGCGCTTTGCTGCTTTCCGCTGTTTTCGGTATTGTATCACAGGTGGGAGGCGTCGCTTTTTCAATGGCTTATGATTGTCCGAGCGGCGCCAGCATCACGCTTGCCGCGGTGCTGATGGTTTGCCTGGCGGCGATTTACGGGTATGTCGTAAAGTCTATCAGGAGATGAAATAATCAATGAATACGTTTAATAAACCTGCCCTTTTCAGTTTGTGCTTTTTTCTGACAATCTTATGGATTTTGATGTCAACCAGCCCGACGAAAGCGGATGATAAAATCATAGTTGTGGCTTCCACCAGCTGGACAGGTGCCATCGCGGAAGCTGCCGGCGCGGATGAAGTCCGCATACTGGCGCCGTTTGAATTGAAGCATCCCCCTGAATATGACTATCGGCCGTCGGATATCGCTCAGTTGCGTTCTGCGCGTTTGCTTGTTTATGGCGGTTATGAACCGTTTGTTAAAAAACTCGCTGTTGCCGCCGGATTCCCCCGGGAGAAAATGATTGTCATTGTTACCAGTAACGACCCGGATAATCTAAAAAAACAGGCAAGACTCCTGTCTGAAAAAATGGGGACACAAAAACGGGAAGCCGTCTGGGAAAAAGCCTTGGACAAGGCATTGGCTGATATTCAAAAACAAGCCAAAAGAAATAATATCAGCCGAAAAAGAGTCCTGGTGCAGAAATATCAGGTTCCCGTCGTAAAGTGGCTTGGATTTGATGTCATCGGTGTGTTCAACGCGGATGAGTTAAGTCCGAACAAAGTGATGGAATACGCCAGGATGAAACCCGACATGGTCATCGATAATTTTCATAATCCCCAAGGGAAGCCGATTGCCGAAATCGCCAAGTGCGATTATGTGGCATTAATCAATTTCCCTTCCGCCAATGTGCGTTCACTGATTGAATTGCTAAAGGAAAATGCGGCCAGACTGGGCATGAAGAAATAATTTTGATAAAATATTCATCGTATAAGCTAAGAACATTCTGTCAGGACGCACCCTGAGTTGTGCTTTTTTTTCATCAGTTCTGACACGGGAATAATCATGATGCCCTTTTCCCGGAAGACTTTGCTTGCATCCCGAAGCGCCCGAATCGTTTCTGGATAGGGATGACCGATCACGATTACCGGCGCGTGACCCGTAGGCGGCAGGGCTACATCCATCAGAATCCGATAGATTTTGGAATAATCGCGTTCATTGTCCAAAAATATCCTGCGCGAGGCAATGGTCAAATGAACTTTCCGAGATGCCGCCACGGCTTTGGAATCATGGGCCGTGCGCGAATCGATAAAGAACAAATTTCTTTTCTTCAACTGTTTGAATACTATCGTAAGCTTCTCTTCGTCAGACATGAATTTGGACCCCATATGGTTGTTGACGCCTATGGCATATGGGACAGAAGAGAGATTTTTTTCCAACTGAATAACCACTTCTTCATCACTCATATCCGTAAAGAGCGCACCGGCGCCCGGTTTGTCTTGGGGGTAGTCATGGGGTTCCATCGGCAGGTGCAGCAGAATTTCACGATTTGCTTGATGCGCCGCCTCGGCAGCCGCGCGCGAATGGCTCAAAAGCGGCAGGACGGCAAACGTGATCTGAGCATCAATCTTCAGAAGCTCGCTCAATGCTTTCATATCATAGCCAATGTCATCAATAATGATTGCTACGTATTTAGAAGGCACTGCAGGCGGTATGATTTTAGCGATTACCGTCTTTTCTTTTTCCCGCGCCTCTTTCACCGGGGCAGGCCTTTCCTGAACAACCTTATGTTTAGACGCGACCTTTCGTTCGCTAAGCTGCTTCTTTTTAACGGACAGTTCTTTGACAGCCACAGGCTCTTCCTTATGAAACATAATCACGGAAAGAATTGCCGCAGAGGACAAAATGATCAGCGCGATCAAAAAAGCGGTTAACGCATTTTTTTAATTCTTTTTTTTCATAGACGGCGATATCCGTTTCCGCCTGTTTGTCGTCGATATTGGACAACCGATACCATCAGATGGACTTCAAGGTCTTGTTTGTTCAAAGTTACCTTTTCTTCCATTCTGGCCTAATGCTCTGCCCTCTGTTACATCTTCATAAACTTGGCCTCAGCCCACGCCATGACTTTGCCCTCATACAATACCTCCGCCTTTGTCTGGTAGGAATATTTAACTGGCAGGAGACAACCCATGCTCGCAGATTCAGCAAAGCGGTGCAAGGTACGGGCTTTACAAAACGGATGTTGAGTACACCTGTCGCTGCACGCACATGACGGTGAAACAGGCAATGGGTCATGGCACAGTCCAGTAAGGCCGATATTACCCCACCATGAATCCAATCGTCATAACCCTGAAGTCCATGTTGTGATTGAAAGCTCGCATTGACCACACCATCATCATCGGCATGAAATATTAGTTCAATGGTTTCAATATGAAATTCACAAATTTCAAATAGGGCCGAAGCGCCGGAGTCCCTCCGCCTTCGGAAATGATTTGCAAAACCCGTCGGGAATCGGCAACCACCGCTCCGCCCAGCTGTGTGACGGGAGTATCGCTGAAGATTTCGGGTGAAAGCGGCGTGGATGGTCCTATAAGGGCAACCAGCCGCGGCGTCCCCAACGCGCTGACTGTTTCCTCAAAGGTATTATTCAGAAGGGTTGTCGCCGTAATAATGGCTACATCACAATTTTTAAGCGTTTGTTGTTGTTCATCAGGGGATAGTATGTTCAGGCGATCCGGGTTTTTCTCAATAATGGTTAAAATGGCGCCGGCGGCGCGGATGCGTTCGACCAGCGGCGCGAAAAGACCGATCATGGCCACTTTTTCACCCGGCTTCAGATTGAAATAAGTTGTTGCATCCCGGTCTTCCGTTGTCGTGACAGGCGTACCGATGAGTGCGTTGGCTAAAGCAAGTCCCATGGCCAAATGGAGACTGTCTTTGCATTCCACAAGGTAACGCAGCATGTCCGCCGCGCCGGAGCCGGCATAAGTTCCCGCTTCTCTTAAAACCGTACAGCTTTTGAATGTTTTACCTGGCAGCAAGGCGGCAATTCCCGCTTCACCGTTATCCAACTTCACCCCCACGTAACTGAGCCCCACACGCAAATCGTCAATCAGCCGGTTTTTCGCGTGCGACTCAAGCCGTTCATAAAGACGATTTAAAATAGTCCCTGTTCCAAGCATAAGATTTACTCCATTTTCTTTGACATTATGAATAAGCACTTCAATATCCTTTGGTAGTCCCTGGTAATGTTGATTGCCTCGATCAATGGCATTTTAAATCCCTCTGTGTCATTATTTGCGAATGGCAGGCGGCATGATCGATCACCAACCGCCGGTTGTTTTATTTAATATTAATCATCAAATGCCATGTTTGTTTTCCAGGCTTCCCAAACCTTGCCCACCAGATCGGAGCCGGGCTTGAGCGTGGGCTTGCCGGGCTTCCAGCCGGAAGGTGTGGCCTCGGTACCCTTGCTGTTGCGGACATGCTGGAAGGCCTGAATCTGCCGGATGCTTTCCAGGACGTTTCGTCCCACCGGCGGAGTGAGCACTTCAAAGCCCTGGATGATGCCATCGGGATCAATGATAAATCGGCCGCGGGCTTCCACCCCCGCGTCTTCGAGATAGACGCCGAAGATGCTGCCCACCTTTCCTCCGCCGTCGGAGAGCATGGGGAAGGGAATTCCGCCTTTGACCATTTTGGACAGTTCGTGGTCGTTCCACATCTTGTGGACGAACACACTGTCTACGCTCATGGAGAGAACTTCAACGCCCAATTTTTTGAATTCGGGATATTTCTCGGCGACCGCCGATATTTCAGTGGCTCAAACAAACGTGAAGTCGCCCGGATAGAAACACAGAACGACCCATTTTCCGAGATATTCGGACAGTTGAACGGAAATGAACTTGCCTTTTTGATACGCTGGCGCCGTAAAGTCCGGCGCTTTCTTGCCAACAGTGACCATGTTTTTCACCTCCTTAACCAATGGTTGTTGCGGGGTTTCTTTTTTTGCATCGCTTTTTTCACCGACCGGTCCGCCGGTGGGTCTGGCGCAGCCGGCCTTGATTTCTTCAGCCATACATTATTACCTCCTTTCTGTTATTGTTCCTGTTTGCTTGCTTTATTTTCTTGATTTCTTACTCTTCTTAATTTCTTCCTCCACTTCTTCTGCTCCTTCGGCATAAAACTTTTCTTCATCGGGGGCGAGTTCACGGAGCAATCTTAAAAACTCCCCGGCGTGCACGCGTTCCTCGTCGGCAATGTCCTTGAGCACTTCGATGGCGAGCTTGTTGTCGGTTGATTCCGCAAGTTGCATGTACAATTGAATGGCTTCATACTCCGCCGCCACCATGAATCGAATAGCTCTGACAAGCTCCTCATTCGTGAGCTTCCTGTCCTTTGCCATTCCTGAAAAAGGCGTTCCGAATTCCGGCATGTTGATTCTCCTCCTTTCTTATTTAGTTTTGCGCCATATTGCCTGCTATTTAAAGTATTACGCTTTGTTTATTTCGGCGGATTTTTAGCCCGCCGCCGCTTTTTCAATATCGTGTAAAAATGCTTTCAAATCCAGAGAAAATC
>DFZJ01000049.1:5849-6493 GCA_002382045.1 Syntrophaceae bacterium UBA4059 | reverse complement strand
GAGTTTTTGATAAACTAAATTGCAGATGACTTCCTATCCGTTAGAAAACGGATTTACGCTTTCCTGGCAATGATGACCTGGGTTTTTGGCAGATATTGGTCAAAGGATTCTAAAAGTTTTTCGGCGCCATTCAATTCCATCAATCCCGCCCAGGTATTGGCCCAACCCTGCAAAACGGGGTGATAAGGCGGCTTGATTTCGTCCAGTACAGGGCTGTTAAAATTCTCCCGTTGATGAACCATCCAGAACAATGACATAAAGACCGTCCAGTAGAAGCCCCATGTATCATATCGCTCCACGGTCAATCCTGAATTTTCCACCAGCCGGACAAAGTTTTCTCTGGTAAAAATCTGAACGTGATTCGGTTCTGAAAAATAGACGGGATTGGCGACGGGCTTTTGCAGCATCTCGGACCGGGAATCAGGGACTGTAATTAAATACCGGGCGCCTCGTTTACCCACTCTGACCAGCTCCGTCATAATTTTTTCAGGACGGGAAGTGTGTTCCAGCATCTCCGTCGCCAGGATTTTAGTCGCATACGCATCCGGCAGCGGCAAAACTGACGCATCACTAACAAAGCCTTCTACTTTTCTGGCCCTGGATGCATTGGCTTTTTCGATCAGCGTTTTTATTTTTGTCTCATC
>DFZJ01000049.1:0-5663 GCA_002382045.1 Syntrophaceae bacterium UBA4059 | reverse complement strand
CCAGGGGAAAAAAAAGGAGGAACCGTGCGGTTCCTCCTTCAGATTTTGATGCTTCACAATACGCTTAGACGGCAAAGGCTTCTTCACTGATGTTCATGCAGCTCTGCTCATCGACCTTAAGATTATCCAATTTGGCCGGTACGAGTCCGGTGATACGGTTGATGAAGAATTTCGCACCCTGTATTTTACCGTTATAGAATGCTTTATCCCTGTCGTTCGGGGCATTGGCCAAGCCCTTGGTTGCCGCATTGGCCATCCAGATATGCAGCCAGCCCACCAGTGCGTCGGACAGGCAGTTGAGGAAATCGGCAGCGCCGATCAGCGGCACATAGGGGGTGGTTTTCATCATCTTGGCGAATTCCATGGCGGTTCCCGCACAGGCATTCAGTGCGCCTTCAACAATGACGGCTTCCGCCTTTAAGGCCTCGTTGGTCTTGGCTTCGGCAACGGCCGCCTGCGTCAGGCCCAGGAGATTCATGAAATACAACCCTTTTTTCATGCCGAGTTTACGTCCCAGAAGATCCATGGCCTGAATACCGTTGGTGCCTTCGTAAATCAGGTTGATCTTCTGGTCGCGCATCATCTGCTCGACCGGGTACTCACGGCAGTAGCCGTAACCGCCGTAGGTCTGGACGGCATCCGAACAGACTTCCATGCCTCTCTCGGTGCAGTAGGACTTGACCATCGGGGTGAGCATTTCGATCATGCCATGCCAGTATTCTTTTTCCTGTGCNNATGCCTTCGGTGATGCTCTTCTGCTTTAACAGCATGCGACGCACGTCCGGATGCTGAATAATCGGCACCGCCTTGGCGTTGGGATCCTTCATCGCCACGGCGATGATATTTGAACCCTGGATGCGCTGCTTGGCGTAGTCGAGCGCGTGCAGATAGGCCGACATGGCTAAGGATACGCCCATCATGCCGACGCCCTGTCGTTCTTCGTTCATCATCTGGAACATGATCTTCATGCCATCGCGCTCTTCGCCCATCAGATACCCGATGCACTTGCCGTCGGTGCCGAAGTTCAGCGTACAGGTGGCGTTGCCGTGGATACCCATTTTGCTTTCGATGTTGCCGCATTGCACGTCGTTGGGTTCGCCCAGTTCGCCTTTTTCATTGAAGCGAATTTTGGGAACCATAAAAATGGAAATGCCCTTCGTTCCTTCCGGATCGCCTTCGATGCGCGCCAGCACCGGGTGGATGATATTCTCCGTCAGGTCGTGATCGCCCGCGGAAATGAAGCACTTGGTGCCGGTGATGGAGTAGGTGCCGTCAGCATTCTTCTTGGCCGAAGTTTTCAGGATGCCCAGATCAGATCCGGCGCCCGGCTCGGTCAGGCACATCGTGCCGGCCCAGGCGCCGGTGAACATTTTTTCGATGATAATGTCGCGCAGGGGGTTTTGGAAATGGTCTTCCATCAAGCGCGCCGCACCATGGCTCAGACCGGCATACATCAGAAATGCCTGATTGGTGGCCAGGAACATATTAGCAACAGCCCCCCCGACAACAAACGGGAAGGACTGCCCGCCAACTTCGGGCGAATCGGCTGTGGTCATCCAGCCACCCTCGCAATACATTTTCCAAAGACGGTGATAGGCTTCCGGCACGAAAACCTTGCCGTCCTTGAACACCGCTTCAACCGGTTTACGATGAACCTCATCCGGATAAGTGGGCGCGATGTCGTTCTCAGCGAATTTCTGCGCCTGATCCAGCACCATGTTGCACATATCCACATCATGATCGGCGTAGCGGCCCTTGCCCAGAATGGTCTCCCCAATATTAAAAACCTCATTCAGCTGGAATTTAATATCCCTCGCATCAATCCATAAACTTGCCATATCAATCTCCTTTTTATGTTTTTAAATGTTATTTTTCTACTGTCAAAAATCCGTTCGGATGGAAAACCCTTCCCGTCACCTTTTTCGAAATGCCTTTCTGATCCAGGTACGGGGTAACACCGCCCATGAAGAACGGCCATCCCGCTCCCATGATAACGCCCGTATCCACATCTTTGGGGCTTGCAACGACATTCTCTTTGAGGATTAAGTCGATCTCCAATGCGATGCGCTCCATCACCCGCTGTCGAATTTCGTCATCGGTGAACTTCTTGTTCCCCTGCGGCCAGCCTGCTGCGATTTCGGGATCAACATCGATGCCCTTTTCGGTGAAGGTCAGAATGCTCTTCTTGCCCTTGGCCACCAGGTTCTTGAGTCCTGTATTGACCTGAAACCGGTCAGGCCATGCTTTGTTGAGCGTCTCCAGCACATGAAGCGAAATGGCAGGCCCCACCAGCGCGGTCAGGGTGAACGGCGACATGGGGTAGCCCATTTCGAAAAGTGCATTATCCGCCTGCAGGAAGCCTGCTCCTTCATCGATGCACTTGAAGAAACCATCCGACATGGCCGTCAGGACTCTGTTAACGAGGAATCCGGGGGCATTCTTGACGAGAACAGGCGTCTTCTTTATTTTCTTGGCGATGTCAAATGCCGTTGCCAGAACGACATCGCTGGTCTTGTCCGTCTTGATGATCTCAACGAGCGGAAGCACGGCAATGGGGTTGAAGAAATGGAACCCTACCACGCGGGACGGATCCTTGAGGAATTTGCCCATCTCCGCGATATCGAGAGACGAGGTGTTGGTGAGGAAAAGACACTCGGGTTTACAGACGGCTTCCAGATCGCCGAAAACCTTCTGCTTGACGGATATCTCTTCGAAAACGGCCTCGATGACGAAGTCGCAATCTTTAAATGGGTCATAGGACACCGTTCCGGTAATAAGTTTTTCGCCCATCCACTTCGCTTCGGTTGCAGACAGTTTGCCTTTTTTGGCCGTTTTGGCCAGCTGATCCCTGACATAGGCCATGCCCTTGTCCACGAATTCCTGTTTAATGTCCTTCATGACGACCGGGCACTGATAGCGCTGTGCGAACAATAAGGCCATCTGGGAGGCCATGAGGCCGGCGCCGATGACACCGATCTTGGCGATCTTGTTGCCTTTGACTTCTTTGGGCGGCCTGCCGGGGAGCTTCTTGGCCCGGCGCTGGGTGAGGTCAAACGAGTAAATACCGCATTTGAACTGATCGGATGTAATCATGTCGGCCAGCGCTTCGTTCTCTTTCTGGAACCCTTCATCAAGCGACCATTCTCCCGCGCCGCGGATGAGATCAAGCGCACGGTAGGGTGATAATGCTCCCGAATGAACCTTGCCGACAATCATTTCCCTGGTCTTTTTGTAGAGCGCATCGCTCATCTTCGGATCAACCTTTTTGCGCTCGATCTTCTCTTCGCCGGTGATGATGCGTTCCAGTAAAGCGAGGGATTCGTCCATAAACTCCGCCGGCGCGATGAGTTTATCCGCAAGGCCTATCTCGAAGGCCTTTTTGGAATTAATCATTTTGTTCATGTTGAGCGGATTGGAAATGATAAGTTCGATCGCGGCTTCAGGGCCGCACAGTTTGGTGACCAGCTGGGTTCCGCCCCAACCCGGCACGAGGCCGAGGAAGCACTCGGGCAGCGCAAAGTGATCACATCCGCCCGGGCTTTTGGATATCGTACGGTAGTTGTGATAAAGCCCGACCTCGACGCCGCCGCCCATCGCCGCACCGTTGTAAGCGGCCAGTGTCGGAATCTTGAGCCCCATGATCCGTTTGAAGGTCTGATGTCCTGTGGCGCCAATCTCCATCGCCGCCTGCTTCGTCGCATTTGGATCTACGCTCATGATGTCGGCGCCGACATTGAAAATGAAAGGCTTTCCGGTCAGGAACCAGCCCTTGACATCCTTATCCTTCTCCACGACGTCGATAACTTTATTGAGCGACTCCAGGGCCTCTACTCCCCAGGTATTGGGAATGTTGTAGAACTGCCCGTTGTCCATCGTGACAACCGCTATCTTGCCTGCCTTCTTTGACTGGATATAATTGAGTTTGCATTCTGTTATGTATTTAGCCATTGTATGAGCCTCCTAGATTGTTTTCCCTACGACGTTTTCCCAAATAATAGAACCGCCCATGCCAAGACCGACGCACATGGTCGTGAGTCCGTACCTGGCTTTCGGATTCAACTCGAAATCCTGCGCCAGCTGCATGCTCAGGCGCACACCGGAACTGGCCAGCGGATGGCCCATGGCAATGGTTCCGCCGTAAGGGTTGAGTCTGGGATCTTCCGGAGTCTTCATGCCGAAGTGCTTCATGAACGCGACAGCCTGTACGGCAAAGGCCTCATTGAGTTCAATGAGGTCGAGATCTTCGAATTTCAAGCCGTAGTTTTTGAGAACCTTTTCCGTGGAAGGAACCGGACCCCAGCCCATAATGGACGGATCGACGCCGACAAAAGCGGCGCCGACAAACTTCATTTTGGGTTTGATCCCCAGCTCTTTGCATTTCCGGCCGGACATGAGGAGCGATACGCAAGCGCCGTCATTCAATCCCGAGGCATTCGCCGCGGTGACGTGGCCTTCCGCTTTGAAGGGAAACTTCCGGAGGTTTTTGATGCTCTCCAGTGTGGTTCCACGCTTGGCCTGCTCGTCACGGTCGGCAACTCTCCAACCGGCAGGGGTGAATACCGTCATGTCAACACAGTGCTTATGGTAGTAACCGGCATCCAGCGCCTTGAAGTATCTTTCCAGGACATGGAAGGCATACTCATCCGCTTCATCTTTGCTGACTGGCTGCTCGCCATGCTCGGGGAGCCAGTCATGGAGCTTTTCCGCCGTGTTGCCCATGTTGAAATATTTCGGTTCCACCATCTTCTCGGTGACAATTCTTGGATTCGGGTCAGCACCCGCCCCCATGGGGTGGTGGGCCATGTGCTCGACGCCGCCGGCAATGATCATATCGGCGACGCCTGCTCTGATATAGGACGAGCCGATGCTCTGGCAGGTCATGCCGCCTGCGCACATCCTGTCCACAGAAAATCCGGGAACCGTATCCGGGAGTCCCGCGGTTAAAACGACGGTCCTGCCCATCGTGGTTCCCTGATCTCCAACCTGGGTTGTTGCGCCCCAGATACAGTCATCCACTTCGCCCCACGGTACAGTCGGGTTTCTTCTCACGAGCTCTTTCATGACTTTGGTCGCCATGTCATCTGCCCGCGTGTTCCAGTAAAAGCCATCCTGTCTGGCCTTTCCGAACCAGGTCCGCACACCGTCTACAAAATACGCATCTCTTAAATCCATACATCCTCCTTAGTATGCCTGTTTATTCACTCTTGCATAGAAGATCACCCATTACAGTGAGGCCTCTTGTATCCTTAAATAAATTATTTATCAATGAATTATGATTTCCTGTATTTGCTTGCGAACCGATTATTGATTCAGAATCGTTTTCAGCGATTGGAAAACCATGTCTGCAAATAGCCATAGCATTCATCATGCCAAGTAACAGACATTCTTATATTACTGATTTAATATGATATTTTATATTTTTTCGAATTTTTGTATCAATAAACGATTCATTGCCGTCTCAATGAGACAATATTGAGGCATCCATGAGACGCAATTTACCGGAGCCGGGTTGATATGGCAACTGGGTCATCCATACTAAACTTGACCCCCTTGTCTTTCGGTGATAAACGAGAGTTCAATTTTATCGTGAGGATCATATTGAAGAAAAACAAGCAGGATTCTTTCTGGGGTGGTGTTGTCCGTTCTATGGGAATTGTGTTCGG
>DFZJ01000215.1 GCA_002382045.1 Syntrophaceae bacterium UBA4059 | reverse complement strand
CGCGTTGATGATGATCGGCGAAATTAGTTTCAATACCAACAATGGCTGCTAGCAATTCCTTGTGTATCCCGTATTTCGTTTCGACCCTTTTAAAAATATCGTCATGAGCTTCGATGAATTTCTTCCCCTTTTCGATCTTGTCGTCCACTCCCAATCGAGCAAAGTACCAGGATGCATCGCGTTTCTTGTCACAATCGACCTGCTTTTCCGCAGATTTCTGAAAGTTGCGGTCAATAGTGGAGTGAATTTGGAAGGTCTCATGCTGAAGCTGTTCGTCAAACCATTCTTCGGGAACACCGTTCAGGACAAGACGCCGCTTCAATTCACCTATCTTCACCAGGACATCTGAATCCGGAAGTTCTTTTGAATCGGAAACGGCTGAGACCTCCGGCAAGTCGTGAACCACCAGGATTTCAGCTGGTTTTTTTATCTTGATCGGCGTGGAGTCTGCTCTGGAATCAACCCTGATTTGCGGGGGTTTTTTCACCTGCTCACCAGTCCCCGAGCAAGCAGGAAATATGGCAATCATTAAAGCTGCAATTAGCGGGTAGATCGCTTTCATAAGGCTGATGATTCCTGAAGAGTTTTGCACAAATCGTTTGGATAGTGGTTCCATTAATGTCGATTCTCCATAATGCATTTGCCGTTATGCAAAGAAAATGTATTTATATTAACGAAAATCCTTCCCGATCTGCCTGCTTTGCAGGTTCATTCCTTTGCGATATTTTTCAATGTTTTGCTGTGCCGTTAACGATAAACGACGAAGTGTTTCCGGTGCGCCAAAAAATTAAAAATTGATGGACTGAACTACGATTGGTGGTTTTTTTAGCACAAAAGCTTCGAAAATGCAAGCTGGGGGCACATCGGCGGATGAAGAGATAGAAATCATTGCACCTTTTCTATCCCCCCGCTGCCAGATTCGGCAGGAGCAGCGCAATATTCGGAAAGGCGATCAGGATAATGGTCACCAGGATCAAAATCAGCAAAAATGGCGGGGCGTGGCCGATGACTTCGAGATAGGGCCTGCGGAAAATCAGTTGGGCGGTGAAGATGTCGCAGCCAAACGGCGGCGTGGCCGAACCGATAGCCGCCTGCAGGGTGACCAGCACACCCAGCAGAATGGGATCGACACCCGCGCCGACGACGTACGGTTGAAAGATGGGGCTTAAAATGAAAATCGCGACGATCGGATCCACAAACATGCAGGCAACAAAATAAACCGCCACCACAATAGTGATGACCTTAAGCATCGAGGGTTCCGACCCGAAAAGGGGTGGCAGAAGTTGCGCGGGAATCTGCAAAAATCCGATCAGAAACGAAAACGCCTGACCCGCGCCAACTAAAATAAAAACGACGCCGGTAATAACACCGGTCTGCAAAAAAGCGTCCACCAGCCGATGAACCGTCAGGCTTTTATAAATGAACGTCTCCAGAATAATGGCATACAGCACGGCTGCGGCTGCGGCTTCAGTGGGACTGAAGATACCCGTATAGATGCCGCCGATGATGATTCCGGGGAATCCCAGAACCGGAAAACCCTCTTTGAGCGCCATCCGGCGTTCGGCCCAGCTTGTACGGGGCAGTAAAGGGATTTTCTGTGCCTTCGAATAAACAAAGCAATAGAGGGAAAACAAAAGCAGGATCAAAAGCCCGGGGATAACGCCCGCCAGAAAAAGCGTGCCAATGGATGTGTTGGTTGCCACGCCATAGACAATAAACCCAATGCTGGGCGGGATGAGAAAGGCGATGTCGCTGGCATTGATAATCAATCCGAGCGTAAAGGAACTTTTGTATCCCGCCTCCAGAAGCATGGGGCGCATGGTGCCGCCTACCGCCGCCACGGTGGCCTGCGTGGAGCCGGACACGGCGCCGAACAGTGTGCAGCCGGCATTGGTCGTAATGGCCAGACCGCCCGGCAGATGGCCGACAAACACCTTCAACATGCGAATCAGCCGTCCGGCGGATTCACCCGATGTGATGATGCTGGCCGACAGGATAAACATTGGCACACAGACCAGCGCGGGTTGTGTCACACCGGTAATAATCTGCTGCACCAGTGCGATGATCATCGGACCGGCCATATCCGGCATCTCGATCAGAAGATACAGAATTAAAGAACCCAGCAGGGTGACCATAAAGGGAAATCCGAAAAGCAGCATGGCGGTCAGTGAAATCCCGAAAATTCTCATCGCCCGCCACCTTCAAGGCCTTCCTTCTCATATTCGCTTTTCTGATCCGGTGAGAGCCAGGGATCCGGCTCAAGAATATTCTTCAAAATAGTGCGCAGGTATTGAATGGACGCAAGGCAAAAACCGACAGGGATGATGATGTAAAAAATCCAGGTCGGAAGACGCAGGGCCGGCGTCCTGTGACCCATGTCCATTGCGTTTTGCAGATACTGCCAGGAAGCCCAGGCCATCACCGCCATTACGACGGCGCTGACAAGCGATATGATGATGATAAAGACCTTTTCCATTTTGGGCGGCATGTGATCCAGAAAGGCGCCCATGCGTATATGGCGCGCCCGGCGGACGCCATAGCTCAGTCCGGTAAAGGTCAACAGAAGCACTAAAAAGCCGGAGATTTCTTCCGCAAAATAAATGCTCTGAAAAAAGGTGCGGGCAAACACGTTGGCAATCAATAAAACCGCAAGGGCCGCTACACAAAAAACCAGAACCGACACCTCGACGGCGTTGATCCCCTTGCCGATTATCCGGTTAATCTTTCGCACGATGCGCAACGGAACCGGTTGTATAGCGTCTTTTCTCATTCATTCCGCCCTGGATATTGCAATCGTTTCATCTCCCCCGCGTCCCGTATCCAGTCATGCAGCTTCAAGGAATGTCGAGCGCTTTTTTGGCGTCGGCAATGTCTTTGATCAGCGCGTCCAGAATCTCGCGGGACCCTTTACCGCCGATGTCAACATATAAGGGATAGACCGTTTCAGCCGCCGACGCAAAGGCTGCCGTGGCTTGGTCATCAAGCACATGAAATTTCAGCGACGATTTGGCCGCTTTCATTTTTTCCAGGTCCGACGCATTGCGTTTTTCAATCCAGCGGCCAGCGGGAATGATCGCATCAATCCAGTACCTGCGCATTTCTTTCTGCACGGAATTGGGCAACCTGTCAAAAAAAGCGCGGTTGACCGTGGGAATGCCGATAAACGGCTCGCCTTTGAGCTGAACGAAGTAATCCTGGACTTCATAGAACTTCATGCTGTTGGCGGCGAATAAAGGATTGACCTGCGCGTCAATCATGCCCATCTGCAAGGCGCTGTAAACTTCCCCATAGGTCATCGGCGTGGGGCTGGCCCCGAAAGCCTTATAGTTTTCGACCAGCATCTTGGACGACATCAAACGCAACTTAACGTCCTTCATATCATCCATGGATTGAATCTCTTTTTTGGAGCTAACCCACTGCCAGCCTTCGAACATGATCGACAGGGGAACAAGATTTTTGTTACGGAACGCCTTTTCCAGAAGGGGAAGAAACTTGCCGTTTCTGGCCATCCAATCGAGGACCTCCGGTGTTTTTTCGTAGGGAAAAAGATAGTTGAGCGCCAGAGCCTGGGCCTGGGGAGCAAAGGTGCTGATCCAGGCATGATCGGAAAACACAAACTGCACAATACCCATCTGGGCCAGTTCGTTGATATCGCCGGTGGCGCCGAGCGTTCCGTATGGATAAACGTCTATACGGATTTTTCCACCGGACCATGTTTTCATGTGTCCGGCAAAATTTCTGCCCCAGACGGTCATGAAATCGCCTTCAATTTCTTCAGAGGCCAGTTTCGCTTTGATGGTTTTACCCGTATAACCGGCGGCCATGATGCCGTTTGCGGAACATACAATCAATAAGGCAAGCAACAGAATCCATTTTTTCACAACCTGACTCCTTTCATGATCGGCTCAGTAGATGATTATTGACTTCGACCTATAGGAAATAGTGCGCGGCGAGTCAATCTTTTTTCTCTTCAGACGCCTTGCACACAAAGATAAAACACGCGACCCCGGATTTGGTTCCGCCATACATTGTCTTGATTGACATAAAATATTTATATGACTATAATCATTTCACTTCATTGAAGCAAAAGCGAGGCGACGTGGATATTGCTGCATTTTATCATTCGGAAATATTTAAGCTTGTTATTTTGACACTTTTCATTTTTCTGGCCCGCATCTGTGATGTTACACTCGGTACGATACGTATTATCTACACGTCACGCGGCATGAAATATCTAGCGCCGATGATCGGTTTTTTTGAGGTCTTAATCTGGCTTATTGCCATATCACAGATTATCAGCAATCTGACAAGTCCCATCCTTTACATCGCCTATGCAGGCGGTTTCGCGACAGGTAATTTCATTGGCATATTAATTGAGGGAAAAATGGCCATCGGCACCGTCGTCATTCGGATCATTACACAAAGGGACGCAGCGGAACTGATCCGTTTTTTTAAAGAGAGTGGTCACGGCATCACGTATGTGGATGCCCAGGGTGCGATGGGACCGGTGAAAATCATTTTTACCATCGTGAAAAGAAAAGACATTAATCGCGTGTTGAAACTTGTCCGCAAATGTAATCCATTGGCGTTTTTTACGATTGAAGATGTCCGATCCGTTCGCAAAGGCGTCTTTCCCCTTACCTGAACGAAAGACGAGAACCGGGGATCATCGTATTGCATTTTCGCGCTGAATATAAAGCGTTTGCGTCGGGTAGGCAAACTCAATGCCTTCTTCCTGAAAGCGTCTGAATAGTTCCAGGTTGATTGCCTCCTGGACGTTCATATAAATATTGTAATCCGGTTGCTTTATGAAATAGACAACTTCAAAGTTGAGCGCTGAATCACCGTATTCTTTAAAATGAACGCGGTCATAGCGGGCTTCTTCCTCTTTTTCAATGATATTGCGGACAATCTCTTTGATGGCTTTTAACTTTTCCAGAGAGGTTTGGTACACAACACCGAAACTGAAAACAATGCGTCTTTCAGACATGCGCTTGTAATTGCGTATCCGGCTCTTCAGCAAATCGTTGTTGGAAAAAATCAGTTGCTCGCCGCCGAGACTGCGGATTCTCGTGGTTTTTAAACCGATGTGTTCAATGGTGCCGGAGAGGGCATCCACCACTACAAAATCCCCAATAACAAATGGCTTGTCCAAAACGATCGATAAAGAGGCAAAAAGGTCGCCCAAGATGTTCTGGACAGCCAGAGCCACGGCAATACCACCAATGCCCAGACCCGTGACCAAACCGGTGATATTGACCCCCAAATTATCCAAAACCAGCAGCAGAACCATCGTCCACAAGATCAGGCGCGCCACAAAACCAAGAAAGGTGATGGTGGTTGCACTGGATGAATCCTGATCCATCCTTTTCTGAATCATCCGGCCAAGCCAGAATGATATGCCGGCGCTGGCCCAGAGGCCTCCTTGCAGAATTAAGATCAGAACGACTGCTTTCTGCCATAACGCCATAATGGAGGGCTTCAGCGTAATCGCATAAGATGCCATATAGGCGGACACAACAAGCAGAATTAAAAATTTCGTTTGTTTGAGTGTGCTGACCAGAAGATCATCGATTTGATTATCCGTTGACGCTGCAAATTTGGATAGTCTGCTGATGGCTATGCGCTGAATTATTTTTAGTCCGGAAAACACAACAATTAAAACACAGATAGCAATCAGCCAGTTTTGCAGTGTGTTTTCCAGATAGACGTTTTCCAAAAAATTCATTAATCTCCTCCTTGATTATCCATATTAATCGGCCTTTATGAAAGGCTTGAGTCCGCAAATTGTCCAAGGATATTATTGGTTTTGCGCAGCAGCCGGGCGATTTCCTGCTGGTTTCGCAGGTAGAAACGAGCGAGGCTTCCGGTTTTCCTCCCCACGCGGACGGTGAAAATGCTTTCATTCTCCAGTCGAAACACGTCTTCATCCGTTTCATCATCACCGACGAAAAATCCTTTCGGACACCCGGCCTGATTCATCAAGTGCGTAAGGGCAACACCCTTGTCCGGAGCGCCTTTCGGAACAAGGTTCTCAATATAAATACCGCTGATGAGTCGCGGTTGCGGAACCAGCCGGTTAATGGCGCGCAGGATCATTAACCGGGCTGCTTTGGAGTCGGCGGCATGGCGATAATGAACAGATAATGTCGAACCTTTATTCTCGATAAATACACCCCTTCGATTTTCGCTTGGCAGAAGTTCGTCCAGTTGATCCTGCCATTCCTTAACCGTCTGGATAAACTCTTGCGTCCGGGATTCCCATCCCGGTAACCCTTCCGCGCCATGGTTACCGATCAGGTAGCGAGGTAAAATGGAAAGGCGCTGCAGAGCGTCGGAGCGGGAACGGCCGGTGATGACCGCAACCCCCGCTATCCCGCCCAGCGTGATCATTTCTTTTTGAATGGTGACGGGAATACCGATGGCGTCCGGATCGGGACCAATGGGGGCCAGCGTGCCGTCGAGATCAAAGGCAAACAAAGTTGTCCGGTCAATGAAACGCTCCATGGCGGTGCGGGCCGTGTCCGAAAAAAGATAGGTCGATGGTTGGTCAGAACTCATAACTGAACACCGATCCGGTCCGCCAGTTTCTCACGCTGCCGGATGCGCGCCGCATCCAGAAGCATTCGGGCCGCCCATCGATAAACATTGAAGTCGCGCACCATCGACCGCATGCTGCGCATCCGCGCCTGCTGTTCAAATACGGGCATGGTCAGGGCCTGATACAGGGCATCGGCCGTCTGCTCAATGTGATAAGGATTGACAATCAGGGCCTCATACAACTCATGAGCGGCTCCGGTAAACCGGCTGAGCACCAGGACACCTTCCTCATCGTCGCGCGCCGCCACATATTCCTTGGCCACCAGGTTCATGCCGTCATGCAGGCTTGTTACGATACAGACGTCGGCGGCCCTGTAATAACGGTTGACGTCTTCCGGTTCGTGATGCTCGATTTTCAGATGAATAGGCAGATAGTCCTCACTGGAAAACCGCAGGTTGATCTGCGAAGCCAGAGCGCGAACCCGGGCATCAAATGTCTGGTATTCTTCCAGGACCGAACGCGACGGTGCGGCAATTTGAACAAAGCAAAAACGACCAATCATGTCAGGATGACTTTCCAGAAGACACTCGACGGCCCGCAGACGTTCGAGAATTCCTTTGGTGTAATCCAGTCGATCGACGCCCAGCCCGATCAGACAATTATCCTTAATATTAAGGGATCGCTGGACATAAGCGCGGCAATCCGCGATGCCCGGCTGACTCTCCTGCCAGGGAGACGGCCACTGGATGGAAATCGGATAAGCTTCCACCAGGGTCAGATTCCCTCCATGGGAGATTGTTGATGATGCATGATCGACCCGGGTTTCCAGATAACGATCCACAGTCTCCAGAAAATTCTTGCAATGGAAAGGCGTGTGGAAACCGAGGATAGTGCTGCCCAGCATCCCCTTGAGCAGATCTTCACGCCAGGGACAGATCCCGAAGGATTCCGGATTGGGCCAGGGAATATGCCAGAAGGTAATGATGGTCGCCTTAGGCATGGCCTTGCGGAGCATCCCCGGCAGAAGGGCGAAATGATAGTCCTGCACGAGGACAACGGGATCCTCCCTTTCCGCTTCTTTAACAACGGCATCCGCAAAACGCTGATTGATTTCCACGTAATGGTTCCAGTCGCCGGTTCGGAAAATGGGCCGTACATGGGCGATATGACAAAGCGGCCATAATCCTTCATTGGCAAAACCGTAGTAGTAACCTTTCTCCTCTTCCTGCGAAAGCCAGATGCGCCGGAGTGTGTATTCCGGATGTTCCGGCGGTACGCGAACATGATCATTTTTGTCCACAACCTCATAATCAGCCGTGCCGCCGCCGTGAGCAATCCATATTCCCGAGCAGGCCCGCATGACCGGTTCCACCGCTGTCACCAGACCGCTGGCCGGCCGGTGAATTTCAATGCCTTCCTGGCCTTTTGTGTGGATGTAAGGTTCGCGGTTGGAGACGACGATAATCTGCTCTCCCGCTAATTGCTTAAACAGCAGATTCCGGAGGGCGTCCGGATTCCAGGAAAGGGTGACATCGTCTGCAATTCGCCTTTCTGAATCTATGGTACGCAGCAGTGCGCGCAGATCGCCTACCAGAGGCTGCAACTCGGAATTGGAAGACTTGTCAAAAGGCTTTATCAGGCCGTCACCGCGCAGGAGGGCGCGGACGCCGGACATCCAGCCGCGCCAACTCAAATGGGCAACCAGTACTGTAATCAAGGATGTAATCAGGCACAGGGCAGCAAACAGAATCACTATATACTTGCGTGTATCCGTGCTGCGTCGTTCGACAAAACTCATATCATGGACCAAAACGAGGGAGCCGGACGGTGCGCCTTCGATGAGAAGGGGATTGATGGCGACATGAACCAGCCCCTGCGGCAATTGGAGAAGCGCAGGCGTATTGTGGACGGATGAACTGGGTAGCGTGCATCCGAGGTCGCGGGGAAAGGTCTGTGTATTGTAGAGTAATTTACCCTGCCCGTCACAGTAACCCAGGGCAAAGAGGCGTTCGTCCTGAGTGGCCCGTGTGAGCAGGGAATTGATCTTCGTTTTGTTCCCCTGTCCCAGAAGATCGCCTATGGGTTCCTGGAGGGCATTGGTAATCAGCTTGGCGCGCATATCCAGGTCGCGAACAGACCACCTCAGCGTCAGGTTATCCACCAGGGGCACCACCAGGAAGGCGAGGAGCGTCATGATCACAATCAAAGGAATAACAAAGCGCAACGTCAGCCGCAAAGAGCGGGAAGACCTTATTTTTTGAAAACTCATAACTACTTTTCCCTTCTAAAATGCGCTGTCCCAGCGTCGGCTCAGCCGGATGGCCGAATTGATCAGCCCCACCATGCTGTAAGTCTGAACAAAATTCCCCCATGGGTCGCCCGTGTGCGGATCAACATGTTCGGCCAAAAGTCCGTGCCGGTTGCGCCTCGACAATAGATTTTCAAACAACGTGCGGGCTTCATCACCGCGATTGAGGGCGGCCAGGGCATATATGTACCAGAAGGTGCATACAATGAAGGCGTTTTCCGGAACGCCAAAATCATCGGTTTCGATATAGCGGTAAATATAACTGCCGTGTTTGAGCTCCCGTTCAATGGCGGCCACGGTTTGGGCAAAGCGTGGGTCATCGGCAGACAGGAATCCGATGTCGTGGAGCAGGAGAAGACTGGCATCGAGCGACTCGCCATCAAATGCGGCGGTAAAAGCCTGTTTTTTTTCGCTCCAAGCGCGCCGGCAAATCGTGGCATGGATTTTATCCGCCTGGCCCTGCCAATAAGCGGCGCGATCCGCAAGCCCGATATACACGGCAATTCTGGCCAGACGGTCGCAGGCCGCCCAGCACATGATGCTGGAAAAAGTATGAACGCGCAAAGTCTTGCGTGTTTCCCAGGGCCCCGAATCCGGCTGGTCATGTACGACAATGGCCATTTCACCCAGCGGCTCCAGTCGCGTGAAGAGGGCAACACCGCCCCGGTGCGCGAGTCTTCGGTCAAAGAAAAAATGGGCCACCGCCAGGATGGCCGAACCGTAAACGTCATGCTGAATCTGCTCACAAGCCTGGTTGCCGATCCGAACCGGGCCCATTCCCCGGTAGCCGGGTAAACTGTCGACCACGCATTCATCCAGTCTGGCCTTACCGTCAATGCCATAAACGGGCTGAATGCGGCCGTTGGGCGTTCCCGCCACCACGTTGATGAGATAGTTTAAATAACGTTCCATGGTGTTCGTTGTGCTGAGGCGGTTTAAAGCATTCACGACAAAATAAGAATCCCGAAGCCAGCAGTAGCGGTAATCCCAGTTGCGTCCGGAGCCAGGCGCCTCCGGAATGGAGGTGGTCATGGCCGCGATAATGGCGCCCGTGTCCTGGAAGGTGTTCAGCTTCAGGGTAATGGCCGCACGGATAACCTCTTCCTGCCACTCGAAGGGAATGGACAGGTCTCTGACCCAATCCCGCCAACTGTTGATGGTTTCGTTTCGAAAACGGCGGGAGAGATCGTCGATGGCATCCGTGATGGTTTCGTCCGGTCCCAGAATCAGTGTGGCGGTGGTTTCGAGGAAAAAAGGAAGTTCCTGGAGCACCGCGGTCACGGAGATATCCGTAGTCAGTCGCAGAATCCAGGATGGCGCTACATAACGGATATGATGGCTGCCGTGGGTCATCGTGCAATTTTGACGGCCATATTCACATAAGGGGCGCACACGCACGCAGATGCGGGGATTGCCGCTGATGCGGCGGATTTGCCGGATAATCATCATCGGCATGAACGTTCGGCCATACTGATGAAAACGGGGCGCGAAGTCCGTGATTTCAATGACGGCTCCACGGCTGTCTTTCAGGCGGGTCACCAGGACAGCCGTGTTGGGCAGGTAGGACTGAGATGCCTCCACCTGATCCAGCAGCTCGACGATACAGAAGCCTGCACCCTCACCGTCGGGATGTTCGTTCAGGAGTGAACAGAAAACCGGGTCGCCGTCAAACCGGGGTAGACAGCTCCAGACAATTTCACCCCGCTCATCGATCAGCGCTCCGATGCGGCAATTGCCGATCAGGCCAAGTTCAAGCGAATTCTTCATAGGGATTCCTTCCGTATTGGTAGTCCGGCTGTTTTATCATTTAAGTTCGCTCCAGATCAGCGCCGCCGCTCCCAGAATGGCACTTGTGCCCGTTTCCAATCCGGAAGGCATCAGCTTCACCGTGCCCCGATAAATACGAAATAGAAAATCATTCAGGTATTGTCCTGTGGGCACGAACAGAAGATCTCCCGCGGCGGCTAATCCCCCCACCAGAAAAATGGCCTCTGGGCTTACGTGGGCAACGGCGTCAGCAAGCTTCATCCCCAGAATCCGCGCGGTACGGTCAAAAGCTTCCAACGCAATAATATCACCCGCCGCGGCCAGATCGAAGATTCGCTTCGACGTCATATTCTGATCGTTTATTTCTCTCAGCGGACTTGCATTGCATCGCGAGGCCAAAAGTTCCATGGCCGTCCTTTTCAGACCGGTGGCCGACACATACGTTTCCAGACATCCTTTTTTTCCGCATTCGCACTGGCGTCCGTCCGGGTCGTAAACGGTATGTCCCAACTCGCCGGCAAAACCGCTCGCGCCATAAATCAGGCGGCCTTCAGCAACGATGCCACTCCCCAAGCCGGTGCCCAGAGTAACAACGATGAAGTTTTTCATGCCGCGGGCATTGCCGAAAAGCATCTCTCCCAGGGCTGCGGCATTGGCGTCATTGGTGATGGAGACGGGCAGGTCGTAATATTTCCTGATCAGCCCGACAAAATCAACCGTCTCACCCCAGTTCAGATTGACGGCTTTTTCGATAGTGCCCCGACCATGATGGGCGTTGGGCGCGCCGATCCCGACACCACACAATTGGTGTTGCGCCGGCAGACGCGACCTGGCCTCTTCAATCTGCTGATTCAGCCGGGACACAAAGGTTTGCGCGGGCTCATCTGCCTGCGTTGGCATTGACGTGGCATTAAAGATGGCGCCTT
>DFZJ01000100.1 GCA_002382045.1 Syntrophaceae bacterium UBA4059 | reverse complement strand
AAATGCGCGTCAGCTTATGAGCGGCTATAAAATGCTCTAATGGTAAAAAAACTGGTTAAATCGGTGCAATCAAAACATCCTTCTTTTTAAAACCCGATTTATTCCCAAAAAGATAAATGGTAATTCAATTGTTAAGAAGGCCTGCTTCCAGAAAGCTGAAATAGCCGGTGCGATTAAAAATAATATGATCAAGTAAGGCAATGCCCAGAACCATCCCCGCCGTTTTCAGTTGGTTAGTGATTTCAATGTCGGCTGTTGATGGTTCAAGCCTTCCGGCGGGGTGGTTGTGCGCGACGATCACAGCGGCTGCTCGGTCAACCAGCGCATCCGCGAATACCTCACGGGGGTGAACCGGTGTGCGATCAACAAGCCCGATGGACACGACACGGATGTTCAGTATCTCATTTGCGCCGTTGATGCTGGCACAAAGAAAATGCTCCTGTTTGCGGTCTGCATAATGCCGAACATGGGGAAGCAAATCGGCCGGAGTTTCGATCTTTGCCCCTTCCGGTTTGATCCGGCGGCGCGCATACTCCAGCGCTGCTAGAATCAAAGCGGCTTTTGCGTCGCCCACACCTCCGAACTTACATAGGTCATCCGCCCGGACACCGAGCCCCTTATCATCTATTACCTTGACCAGTTCTCCCGCCAAAGCCATAACGTCCATTTCCGTTGTGCCTTTGCCGAGTAGCACAGCCAGTAATTCCTGATCGCTAAGCGCCGCTGCGCCACTCTGGAGCAACTTCTCGCGCGGCCTCTCTTCCTTGGGAATGTCTTTTATCCGCTTCTTTATCATTTATGCCGCCAGTAAGTGCGTTTTGATGACCGTTATGGCCATGCTGTCAAAAATGCCGCCCGTATCGGTATATTTGGCGTCGGCCAGTTCGTCATAGCGTCCCAGATCATTATAAGTAACCTGTATTTCGCCATTCACCTGGCCCCGGTAAGCGGTTTCCAGAAAAATACTGTCTTCTCGATGCTTCTGAACCGTATCGCGAATAGCAGGGTCCTCCACTTTCGCTTCGGTGACCTGCCGGATGTAAAGCGCCTCTTCATCGCTGATGGTATACTTGCTACGGATTTGATCAATCATATCCTGCACGGATACTTTCACGAGGGGCGGCCCCGCGCCTTGATTACCTCCGCCTGGCCTCAGTTTCACCTTGCCGCTCGTGTTTTTGACTTCGCCTTGATACTCGACTGCCGCCTTGATCACTTCGGTCCGGCGAATCTGCTTCATCAATTCCGAAACGCTGCCTTGTTTGATCAGTTGCGGTCCCACCGCCTCGGCAAAAGCCGTAAACTCTTTGATCGCATCCGGAAAAGTAAAGAAACACGTAAGAAAATGAAAGCTCTTGACCAGGCGGGCAAGCATGTAAACGAACGATTTCCTATCTTCAAGCGAAGTAAGTCTGGTCTGAAACCGCAAGCGCAGACCACTGATTTGATACTGGACTTGGGCATCCGTTCCCGTTGCCGCCAGTTGAACAAAGTTCTGCGCGTCAGCCTGTGAAAAAACACCCGCCGCAATAATGTCATCGTATAATTTGGTGCAAAGTGCCGGGTCGGGTTCAAACGGTACAAAAGGCGTTCCCTGCCTGTATTTGGCAAATGCCTTCAAGATGGCTGAAGCGTTATTGGTGAAGTCAACCACGACGACATCTTTCTTCCCTTCATGGCAGCGGTTCAGGCGTGACACGGTTTGCACCGCGTTGCGATCCATCACCGGTTTGTCCAGAAACATTCCGGCCAAAAGCGGTTGATCAAACCCGGTCTGAAACTTGTTGGCCACAATCATCAACCGGTAATCATCGCCCGCAAAGCGATCTTCAATCAATTCGCCATCCTTTAACTCATTGACTGCATGTTCACTGATAGACTTGTTGGTTTCCGTATGCACAAAATCGGAAAAGGCATAAAGCGCTTTGTAATCCGCGCCGCGTTCCTTGAGTTTTTCTTTGATAATATTGAAATAGAGCAAACCGGCCATGCGTGACGTGGCGACAATCATTGCCTTGGCGCGGCATCCGATCAGCGGCTTCACATCTTTTTCGAAAATACGGAGCATGACCTCCGCCTTATATTGAATCAACCCCTCATCCTGGTAGGCCAGGTTTTGCAGTGCTTTGGCGACAACACCTTTCGGATAGAACTTCTCTTCATCCGGCTGGGGAACAATCGGGCAATGCAGATTATAAAGCGTCTTATACGAGATGATGCTTGCCGCCACATCCACAATGTAACCTTCGGCAATAGCTTCCGCCTCGCTGTAGGTATCAAACGGCGCGCCAAAAAGCGTCACGGTGGCCGGAGCCGGGGTGGCGGTGAATGCGACAAAAAGCTGGTTTTTGTCGTGCTCCCGGATAATCCGGGCAATTTTTTCTTCTTCGTCCTTTACATCATCCTCAGTATCCACCGCATCGGGGTCATCCGGCGTGCGGAACGGCACACGGATGGCAACCCCCATCTGCCCTTCCTGTGAACGGTGGGCTTCGTCAATCAGAAAAGCCACCCGCAGGTTTTTCAACTCCGGTCTTTCTTGAAGTTCATCCAGAATCCAGGCGAACTTCTGCAGGGTCGTGACAATGATCGGCTTGCGATCTTTGAGAAAACGCGGCAGATCATCGGCGCGGTCCGCCAGACCGACAACATCCTTTAAATGGGTAAAATGAACGATGTCTCGGCGGATGTTTTTATCCAGGGTTGTACGATCGGTCAGAAGAAAAGTGATATCCACCATTTTTTCGGTCGAGTCCGGTTTAAACAGGCTGTGCAGCCGGTCGGCAAGCCAGCACATCGACAAAGTCTTGCCGCTTCCCGCAGAGTGATCAATCAGATATTTCCGCCCGATATCCCCGGTTGCGGCAAAATGCGCCAGGGCGTCATCAGCCACTTTTCGCACCATGCGGCTTTGGTGGTACGGGGAAGAATGGTTGCAGCCGGTTGCGCCGGTTTGTCTTCATCAGCGTCGCGCTCAGGCACACG
>DFZJ01000088.1:5104-6239 GCA_002382045.1 Syntrophaceae bacterium UBA4059 | reverse complement strand
CTCATTGATCTGAGCCTCTGTGACGGCTGTGTTGACCGGAAAGTTCCCGCCTGCGTAAGCTCCTGCAAAGCCATTAATAAAGACAAGATTCCTCAGGTCGTCGAAAACATTCCCGAACCCTGGCCGCGCAAGACCATTGAAGATTGGTCGAAAAAGAAAGAGGTTTTCAAACGGCTGACGCCGTATAATTTTATCTATGTTCACAAAGCACAAATAGATGAGGCAGGCGGGCGCAAAACGATTTTTGTTCCCCGTCGTTGCATGCACTGCGATAGCCCGGCCTGCGCAACGATCTGTCCGTTTTCGGCAAATCATAAGGGAAAAAACGGCGCTGTCGTGATTGAACAGAACCAGTGCTTCGGCGGCGCAAAATGCAAAGATGTCTGTCCCTGGGAAATCCCGCAGCGTCAATCCGGAGTCGGCATCTATCTTCATGTATTGCCCGGTTATATGGGCAACGGCGTCATGTATAAATGCGATCTTTGTAATGAACGTCTTAAGGCCGGGAAATTGCCCGGCTGTGTCGAGGCCTGCCCTAGAGGGGCAATGCTCATTGGGCCGCGCCCAGAAATTGAAAAAATCGCCAAAGAACGCGCTTGGGCGATGAACGGATTTATTTACGGTAAAAAAGAAAACGGCGGCACATCCACACTTTATGTTTCACCGGTTTCTTTTGAAAAGATCAGTCAAACGATGGAGAAAAAACCGGGGCAGCCGGACATGAAACCGGAAGTCGGACGGCGCATGGCCGCAACCGATCCCCTGGGCAAAGCCGTTCTGGCCGCACCGGTTCTGGGCGTTGTCGCAGCGGGTGCACTCAACTGGTATTCAAAACGCAAAGAGCAGGTGAAAAAGGAGAAAAAAGACAATGGATGAAAAGATTCTCGCTGATAAAAATCTGGTCGTCCGTCACAGTACGCTGGAGTTGATCGAGCACTGGGCGATTGCCCTTTCCGGCCTCATTCTGCTTTTAACCGGCATCTTTGAACTGCCGGTTGCCAAACGCTATTACATCATTACCGTTCCGGGGCTGGGCTGGTCGGCGGACTTCATGACATCCCTGTATCTGCATTATGCGGCGGCCTTTGTTTTATCGGCGGCGGGCCTGTTTCATCTGGTTTATCACGGTCTGCGC
>DFZJ01000088.1:4364-5035 GCA_002382045.1 Syntrophaceae bacterium UBA4059 | reverse complement strand
AATATCTATGCGCCGGACATGTCGCACACGGTTTTGCTTTGGGCCACATGGATCCACAATATCTTTTTCGTTTTATTTTTCCTGGCCTTTCTGGCGCATATGGCGGCGATTGCCTTGCGGCCCAACTGGCCGATGGTGCGGGGGATTTTTACCGGAAAAGTTCGTCTGGATTACGCCCGGCATCGCCACGCTCTATGGTTTACAGACATTCAACCGGTTCAGGAACCTCCCGCAGTGGTTGTTGCTGAAGAACAAGTTCCGCAAGGAATGGATCCGGATCCGGTTATAGAAGACAGTACGAAAGGTTAGACTTCACACATTAATAAATTTAAGGAGAAATCTATGAGCAAAAGAAAAAGAATCATTGTCATCGGCGGATCGGCCTCCGGTCCCAAGGCGGCGGCCAAAGCAAGGCGCATCGACAATGACGCGGAAGTTATCATTATTCAGAAAGACGCGGATCTTTCGATGGCCTCCTGCGGCTATCCCTACTATGTGGGCGGGTACTTCAACGACCGCAACCAGCTTTTGTGCACGCCGACAGGCGTTGTGCGCAGCCCGATGTTTTATTTAAACGCCAAGGACATTGACGCCCGTGTGAACACAGAAGTTACGAACATCGACACGAAAAACCATTCGCTCTCCTTTAAAAACATCGCATCCGGAGAAGC
>DFZJ01000088.1:0-4342 GCA_002382045.1 Syntrophaceae bacterium UBA4059 | reverse complement strand
CGCGACGAAGGCAAAATCAAGAAAGCCGTCGTCATCGGCGGGGGACTCATCGGCATTGAAACCTGCGAAGCGTTGCAACTGGCGGGCATCGAAATCACCGTCATTGAACTTCTGCCCCAGCTTCTGACCTTTCTGGACTGGGAACTGGCCAAACTTGTAGAAAACCATGTGCGCAGTAAAGGCGCCAATGTGATTACGGACAACGGGATTGCCGCGTTCTTAGGCGAAAACGGCAAACTCACAGCCGTCAAGCTGCAAAACGGCACGGAGCTTCCCTGCGAACTGGCGGTGGTAGCTATTGGCGTGCGCCCCAACGTGAAGCTGGCCAAAGAGGCGGGGCTGAAAATCGGTGCATTGGGCGGTGTTGACGTGAATGAGTATATGCAGACCTCAGAGCCGGACATCTATGCTGTAGGCGACTGCGTGGAAACATTAAACCGCATCACCGGCAAAAAAGTGCATGCGCCTTATGGGGACCTGGCCAACCTGCAAGGCCGCGTGGCGGGAGAAAACGCCGCTTCGCAAAACTGCGTGACTTTCCCCGGAACGATTCAAACCGGCATTTGCAAGGTGTTCGATTACGCGGCGGGTTCCACGGGACTTTCAGAAACGGCGGCTAAACGATTAGAATACAAAGACATCGTCACCGTCATCAACGCAAGTCCGGACAAACCCGGCTTTATGGAAGGAAAGCTTTTAATTACCAAGTTGACCGCAGATGCCAATACTGGCCGTGTGCTGGGTGCACAGTGCATCGGCCCCGGCAATGTCAGCAAGCAGATTGCCCAATGGGCAATGGCGATCCAGGGTAAGCTTACAGTTGAGGATCTGATCAACGCCGATCTTCCTTATGCGCCGCCTTTTTCCCTGGCCATTGACCATTTCATCGCCACGGCGCACCTGATGCAGAATAAAATCAAAGGCCGCCTCAAGGGCATCAGCTGCAAAGAGGTGCGTGAGAAATTGCTGGCCGGCGAGAAACCTTTTCTGATCGACACGCGCGGGCCTGAAGAGTTCGAGGAAATGCGCCTGGGTATCGGCGAGACCTTGATTCCACTGGGCGCGATCCGCAAACGGCTTAAGGAGCTGCCGGAGGACAAAAATAAAGAAATCATCTGCTACTGCAAAATCTCGCTGCGCGGTTATGAAGCGGCCCTGGCGCTGGAGGGCAGCGGTTGGAAAAACGTCAAAGTTATGGAAGGCGGCATCATGGCCTGGCCGTACCCACGGGAAAAATAGATGAGGAAGAATACTCATGAACATCTGTACCTATTCTTATGAGGAGGTGTCCAATGGACGAAAAACAAATCAAAAAGGAAATGATCGATTTGCTCATGGAAAAGATCACGGGCAGCCTTTCCGAAAAGGTTGTTGATTACGGAACCCATCCGAGAAATTATGGAAGCCTGGAGAAGCCCGATGGCTATGCCAAGATCACCGGGCCCTGTGGAGATACGATGGAAATGTATTTGAAGGTCAGAAATGATAAAATAGACGACATCAGCTACACGACAGACGGCTGCATGACCTCCCATGCCGCGGGAACGGCCGCCACTGTCATGGCGAAGGGCAAACCGGTCAGGGAATGCATTAAAATAAACCAGAGCGCCATTTTAGACCATCTGGGCGGCATGCCCGAAGATTCACAGCATTGCGCCCTTCTAGCCGCCAATACATTTCACAAGGCCCTGCGAGATTACGCGGTAGGAAAGAAAAGATAAATATGGATGCTAAAAGAAAGGAGGTTAAATTTTATGGCCGAAGAAATCAAAGCCGGCTGCATCCAACACATTGGCAGGAGAATTTTATGCAACGGATAAAATTGTAGAAAAGAGGGTTTTGATGATCTTGATGAATGTATCTGAGAAACGGAACGTTCCCCCGTCTATGGAAGCGCTGCAGCCCGCCGGGAGAGGTCCGTCGAGCAGGTCTTCGCAGGGATCGTCGGGAAAGGCAGTTGGCGGATCAATGCCCTTCCGGCTCTTGTTGAAAACCTTCCGGCCAACTCATTGTTTTGCAGCAGTTTCCCCATGGCTTCGCTCAAATTTTCTATACACTATTATTAACAGAAGTGTTATACTTTAAACAAGGTAAATGTTAGCATATTGCGGATCAGATTATAAATAAACAGACATAAAAAGGAGCGTACAACATGAAAAATAATATTTTTTCCAGACTCCTTCTTCTCATCATTATTCTCTTGATACCGATAATCGCCCAGGCCCGTGATATTTCCCCTATTGTCTCCACCGACTGGCTTGTGGCCAACTTGAAAAACCCCAAATTGGTTATTCTGGATGTAAGGCGCGTCGAAGACTACCGCGCCGGCCACATTCCCGGTGCGCTGAGCTCTTTTTACGGCTCTTGGGCTTACTTGAAAGACGGCCTGTTTGGGTCTCTACCGGAAAAAGATGACATTGACGATGCGATCAGTTACGTGGGAATTGGTTTTGACAACTGGGTGGTGGTGACAGGCTGCATGGATACGCCGCGCCTGAGCTACCAAAGCGCCCGCGTCGCCTGCACGCTGCAATATGCAGGCATCGAAAACGTCGCACTGCTTGACGGCGGGATCAACAAGTGGATCAAGGAAAAGAAACCTATGTCCACAAAGATCGAACGGCGCAAGGCAAAAATATTCCGGGGAAAATATACGGGTGAGGTATTTGCAGACAAAAACTATGTCAAGGAAAGACTGGGCAAACTGACCATCCTGGACGTCCGTGAACGTGAATTCTTTACTGGAGAAAAAAAGATGGATTGCGTTCCCATGCGGGGACACATCCCCGGCGCATTCAACATGCCCACATCCTGCGCTTTTAATAACGACAAAACCTTCAAGACCAAAGAAGAATTGACCGCCATCGTTGAAGCGGCCGCAGGCAAAGACCGCTCCACCGCGATCGTCACCTACTGCGATATGGGGCAATGCTGTCCGATATGGTCTTATCTGATGAAACAGGTTCTGGGCTATCCGAATGTAAAACTTTATGTCGGCTCCATGCAGGAATGGACGCAGGACACGGGCGCGCCCGTAACCCAGAATGGCCAAGCAGTTCCCAACCGCAAATAATCACACCACCCTCATTTCCGATTAACCTTGTCACTCTTCACCAGCCGGGTATATGGCGGGGTGCCGGTTACCGGCAGATTGATGAACTTCAGGAAGGCGGGCTGGAATTTGCGGAAATACTCACTGCCCTGTTTGGGGTCGGACGTGGGCAGCTCCAGCGTGAGGGTAAAGATATTGCGTTCGTGTCCGGCATAGTTTCCCAGAGAACCGGGATAGTAACCGAATTTTTTCAGCGGATGTCTGGCTTCCCTGGATATTTTTTCCATCCACTGTTCAAAGGAATTCAAATCGGATGACGGTCCGTCATAATCAAAAAAATTCAGCGGCGAATGAGCGCTTAAAATTTTCTGCGGTTTGAATCTTTTGATCAGCGCAACCTGAAACAACGTTTCCTGCTCGGAGCCCGCTTTCGGACCGGGATAGTAGCGTTTGTTTTTTTTACCTTTGCTTGCCCACTGGCGATGCGCGTCGGGATGCCAGCGTTTTGTGGGGAAATTCCGGTTGAGGTCCACGCCATTGGCGTTAATACGAGTCGGCGATGAGACAAGGTATCCGTCGGGATTCACCAGCGGCGCTATGACGATGCATTTATTTTTGACGACATCGGGATGATCCTGGATATAATGCGCCAGCTTGAACATCAGATAAACCGTCGGCAATTCATCGCCGTGGACACCGCCAAAAAACAAAATGCAATCGCCTGACGGTTTGCCGAAATGCGCGAAAATCAGGGGACGATGAAGCCTTGTCGTTCTGTGATATTCCCATGGAATGCCGCCGCATTTGATGTCCTTCCAGCCATAGCGCACGTTCTGTTGATCCAGGGTCTCCAGAAACCGTTTCAACTCTTTCGACGGTTGATGGGCAGCCCAAACCGGATGGGCCGGAAACAAACCCGATAAAAAGCAAAAAGCCAAACACAAGCAGAAGGCCGTCGCCTTATGCTGAATCATCTTCCTGGTTAAAAATAGTTTATTGACGGCAAGCAGGTTAATGTCCGTTTCATCCCTTCTTTTTACAAATCTACCGGTCCATCTGTTTTAAACGATTCTGAGCAGACGCCTTGCCCAGAATCGCAAATACTTTGTCCAGCTCCGGGCCTTTGACTTTGCCGGTCAGGGCCGCCCGCACCGGCATAAATAAATCCCTGCCTTTGACGCCGGATTTTTCTTTGGCGTGTTTGATCGCTGCAACATAGATTTCCTGCGGCGAACCGGCGGCGCGCTCCAGATATTCGCCAAAATACCCGACCACTTTCCGGGCCTTTTC
>DFZJ01000188.1 GCA_002382045.1 Syntrophaceae bacterium UBA4059 | reverse complement strand
CAGCAATCGGACCGTCCATCGCTGGCGCCCTGCCGGTGCCTCCGAGCAGGCCAAAGATATCATATTTATCAATTATACGAACGTTATAATGTTACATGGTACTAGGATTGGGCACATCGATCGTTGTCAACTAAGCATCGGCAATGAAAGGAATATCCCTGGCCAGCATATGCTCAGCGCCGATCCGCAGGGATTCCAGCAATTCATCTCTGCTTTTTTCCTGAGCATTTACTCCCGGCAGATCGATCAACCAGCCATTCCACCAATCATCCGTTTTTTTGATAACGGCTCTATACTTCATATCTTACCTCACAAATGGAATGTTCAGATCTTTACAGATTTTCCTTGCCCATTCATCAACAATCTCCGTATGGCGCGGTACTTCTGTTTTAAACTCTCCTGCTCGTAAATGCTGTGCCTTTTGCCCTGGCGGATCAGATAAGCGCCATGTCGGGAGCGATGATTGATGAGAGCGTTTCTTTTCATGCGGTAGTAAGCGCGCTTACGATCAATTTCTGATCAGATTCCTGAAGATATGGGTGCATTGGCAAACTGAATATCCTGCCGGCGCAGTCTTTGCTGACGGGAAAGGCGTCGGGCGCATAACCCAAAAACGCAAAGGCCGTCTGCATATGCAGGGGCTTGGGGTAGTAGATCGCCGATGGTATCTTGTTGTCCTGAAGTTTTTTCAAGAGGGCGGTGCGGTGGTCTTCATCCCTGGCCAGAAGGGAGCATTGGGCCCAGGCGCTGATGTTCCCCGCGGGAATGTGAGGCGTCAAAATAGTGGATAGCGGATTGTTAATGGTGGATAGTAGTTCAGTGTAACGGGCGGCGACTTGGTTTCGCAGTTCGACTTCTTCGGGGAAGATGTCGAATTTGGCCAGCAATATGGCTGCCTGCAGGGTGTCAAGACGGCCATTGATACCGATGCGGACGTTGTCATATTTATGCCCGCCCTTTCCGTGGACTCGGATGGATTCCATGATTTCGGCAAGGTATCCGTCGTTGGTGAAACACATGCCGCCGTCGCCATAGCAACCCAGGGGCTTGGCCGGGAAGAAGGATGTGCAGGCGATATTACCGAAAGAACAGGACATCTTATCTTTGTATTTTGCGCCAAAGGACTGGGCTGCGTCTTCTACGACAAACAGGCCGTTGTCTTTGGCGATTTTATCGATGGCGTCATAGTCGGCAAGCAGGCCGAAAAGATCTACAGGAATCACGCCGCGAGGCGTGAGGCGTGAGGCGTCAGGCGTCAGGGGTAAGGGGTAAATAGAAGGATCGTTGGCTTTCAGCGCTTGGATGGCAAGTTCCAGTTTGGCTGGATCGATATCGAAGGTTTTGGGATCGATATCGACAAAGATCGGCGTCGCGCCGAGCAGGCTGATAACTTCGGCGGTGGCGATGAAGGTGAAAGGCGTTGTGAAGATGGCATCGCCGGGTTTTACGCCATAGGCCATGAGTGCCATTAACAGAGCATCGGTTCCTGATGCGCAACTGATGGCGTGCTTTGCGCCAACGTAGGCGGCCAGTTTCGTTTCGAGTTCCTTGATTTCCGGCCCCATGATGTAGTTGCCGTGGACCAGGACTTTTTGAATGTTGGCATCCAATTGCGATATTATTCTTTGCTGCTGGGTTTTAAGATCGATGAAATCCATCAAACGTAGAACCTCTTCTTTCCGTTATGCCCGGTAAAAGAATGAAGAAACCTTATCCCGGAGTAGATTGCGCGTATCTACAACGGGAATGCCGAAGGATGCGAAATCGATTTGCCGATATTCGTCATGAGCCGTTGCAATGAGAATAAGGTCAAATTTGTTGTTGATTTCAGCAGACTTTTTCTTTGCATATTTTGCATATTCGCGGGTCAACTTTATTTCAGGAATATAGGGATCATTATAAGAAACGGTTGCGCCCAGTTGCTCCAATTTTTCCATCAAATGATAGGTGGGTGATTCCCGATCGTCATCTACATTTGCCTTGTAGGCCAGACCAAGAATCAGAATATTGGACCCACGAACAGGTTTCCCATGATCATTAAGGGCTTTCATTACTTTCCCGACAACGTAATCGGGCATGGAGGTGTTGATTTCACCCGCCAGTTCAATAAACCGCGTATTAAAGTCAAATTCCCGCGCCTTCCAGGTCAGGTAAAAAGGATCAATGGGAATGCAGTGGCCGCCCAAACCCGGCCCCGGATAGAAGGCATTGAATCCAAAGGGCTTTGTTTTGGCCGCCTCAATGACTTCCCAGATATCGATGCCCATTTTATCAAAGAGGATTTTGAGTTCGTTGACCATGGCAATATTGACTGAACGGTAGATGTTTTCCAGAAGCTTTGTTGCTTCAGCCGCTTTTGTGGATGAGACGGGAACGGTTTTGACGACGATGGTATTGTAAAGGGCAACCGCCGCGGCCAGACATTCTTTGGTATATCCGCCGACAACTTTTGGAATTGTGCTGGTGGAGAAGTCCTTGTTGTTGGGATCTTCGCGCTCCGGAGAAAAAGCAAGGTGAAAATCGCTGCCTGCTTTCAAGCCGGTTGCTTCCAGAATGGCCCGCATGTCTTCATCGGTTGTGCCCGGATAGGTGGTGGATTCCAGAGAAATCAGCTGTCCCTTTTTCAGATACATGGCGATAGTCCGGACGGTATTGAAGACATAGGACATGTCGGGCTCGCGGTATTTATTAAGTGGCGTGGGCACGCAGATGATGATGCAGTCCATTTCAGCCAGCTTTGAAAAATCGGTGGTGGGCGTAAAGGACCAGTTGGAGGTTGCGCTGGAAACGAGCAGCGTGACATCGATGTGTTTAATATAGCTTTTACCCTGTTGCAGCCGTTCGATTTTGGCGGCATCCATATCGAAGCCGGTTACCAAAAAACCAGCTTTGCAAAATTCGATAACAAGCGGAAGGCCGACATAGCCCAGTCCGATGACTGCGATCCGGGCTTCCCTGGCAATAATTTTTTCAATCAATGACATATATTGGATTATCCTTTCCCGGCTATTCGTACATAGGGACGCTGTTAACTTATTAACTTCAAGCCAATTTAAACGCATGATCTTCGGCAATCTGCTTGCCGCGGTAAACGGATTTGCTGATGGCCGGAAGGGATATCCCCAGCCTCCGGCTTAAACTGGACATGGAAACACCCAGTTCCCGAACTGCCCAATAGCATAAAAGGCTCCGGGCGTTCACGATGTGCTGCTGTTTGCCGGCCGCCCAAACATCTTCTACCGCAATGCCCATTAATCTGGACACGCGGGTGGCGATTTTATCCACGTCCATCCCTTTGGACTTCAGCTTTTGACGCTTTGTCAGGCTCTCTTGGGTCTTGTCCAAAACCGCGCTTACAAAATCACTGTCGCCCAGTATCCGTTCATCGCTGCGCTGGTATTGCCCTTCCTCTATCTTCTGCTTCAAACCTTCCCATCCGCCCGCGCTGCGGATCAAGCCGCCGCCTGTTAGATCATTTCTTCGCCCCTGCAGAGCTGGGG
>DFZJ01000042.1 GCA_002382045.1 Syntrophaceae bacterium UBA4059 | reverse complement strand
TGACCTGGATTCCCATAGCCTTGATCTGTTCTTCCAGGAAAGGATCAAGTTCCTCGATTACATAGATCTTTTTTACTCTAGAAGCGAAATCACGGATCATGTTAACCGGCAGCGGATGAACCATACCTAATTTCAGATAAGAATAATCCGGGAAGACCTCTTTGGCGTAGTTATAAGGCATGCCGGCAGTGATGATACCGACTTCCGGATCATTGATTTCTATTTTATTTTCAGGAAAAGTTTCTACAAATTTCCTGAGCGCTAACTGGCGTTTTTCCACTTCCACCCGTCTGGTTCGGGCATTGATGGGCACCATGACATATTTTTCCGCATGATGGGTAAGTTTCGTTTTGTCTTCGTGTACTTGCGGCTCCTGGAGCGTAACAACCGATTTGGAATGAGAAACTCTTGTAGTTGTTCGAAAAAAGACCGGTGTATCGAATTGTTCGCTGATTTGAAACGCCAACTTCATGTAGTCTTTAGCTTCCTGAGGGTCAGCAGGTTCCAACATGGGAATTTTAGCAAATTTTGCGTAATTACGATTGTCTTGCTCATTTTGTGAGCTGTGCATGGATGGATCATCGGCGCTGATAATCACCAATGCACCCTCAATACCGGTATAACTGACGGTAAATATCGGATCCGCGGCAACATTCACACCAACATGTTTCATGACGGCCAGTGCGCGGACTCCCCCCAAAGCTGCACCAATTGCAACTTCGACTGCTACTTTTTCATTAGGCGCCCATTCGGCATAGACACCGTCATATTTTGCATACTCTTCCATGATTTCTGTGCTGGGCGTACCGGGATATGCCGCAGCAAACCGTACGCCCGCTTCATAGACACCACGGGCAATGGCTTCGTTTCCAGACATTAATACTTTTTTCAAATGCTTGTGCCTCCGTATGCTTACAGTCCACTGAACAAATAACTGTAAATAATCAGCTCAGAGTGGATATTTTTCGCTTGATAAAAATGGCTGCTGCCGGCTCAGTTGTTTTTTCCAATGCTTTTTTATAATACTCCAGAGCTTTTTGTTTGTTGTTTATTGCTTCATAAGTGCGAGCAACATTACGTAATCCGATCATTTCAAATCCGACATGATAAGTGTTTTGTGCTTGTTCGAAATATTTCAGAGCTTCTTTATAATCTTTTTTAACTTCGTAAGAATACCCCAGTGATGTTAAAGCCAGAAATCTAAGACCGGTTTTGTCAGTTCCCGACTTGTCTATAAATGCTTGAAATGAGCTGATTGCGCGGTCAATCTCTCCGTTATTGTAATAAATGTTACCCAGGTGATAATAAGCCATCCGGCCGCTCCAGCTGTGAGGGTACCTCTCGATCAGTTCTTTGAATATCTGAATATTTTCATTAACGGTTTCCTTGTTGTCACCGTTTTTCATGATATTTTGCTGGACTTTAGTATATAATTTCAGTGCGGAATTTGAGTAATAACTCCAGTAAAAGTAAATTCCCACAGCAATGACAACAGCGCAAGCCAGTGCTGTTCCAAAAATGATTACACGGGATTTATTTTCAGAAACATAATCACCTATTCTTTCGAATGTAGTTTGAAATGCATCAGGACTTTTTAGTTCTTTTTTTGATAACTTCGCGGCCATTTTATTCCCCTTTATTGATATTATATTTGTCGGTTAATTCAAGAAGCAATTGCGGTATCCGGCGAATTTTGCCTTCATGGTTGGTGCAGGCATGAATGGTGTAGCCTTCTACCAGTAACTTTTCCTGGTGTTCGTCCCATATTTTTGAATTGAATCGAATACTGGCTCTTTTAATATAATCAAACTTTGTTTCAATGACCACGATATGATCATATTTTGCCGGTGCGAGGTAATGACAGGACACTTTGGTCAAAGGAAGATTAAGCCCCAGCTTTTCGAGCTGGGTATAGGCTACTCCCAACTGGCGCAACAATTCATTGCGACCCAGTTCAAACCAGCGAATGTAATTGGTATGATAGACGATGCCCATCGCATCGGTGTCAGCATATATGACCCGGACTTTTGTAAAGTTATTTTCCAAGAAATGTGCCCCAATCGCGAATAAATTTATCCATCAGCAGATGCCCTGGAGACACTAACACCCCGCTTTCCCTGGCATTTGCTTCAGTAAAGGAGCGTCCCAATGCTTGATTTTCTTCCTGATTCGACGATATAACGGCAAAAGGACTCGGATCGCCGACATGCGTTTTCAGATCAATCGGGGTCGGATGGTCGCTTAGAACCAGAACGCGGTATTCACCCAGCTTGCCGATATTATTCAAAATCGGACCTACAATTTTTTCATCGAAAAATTCAATGGCTTGAATTTTACCTTCAGCGTTGCCTTCATGTCCCATTTCATCCGGGGCTTCCAGATGCAGAAAGACAAAATCCATAAATTGGAGCGCATCCAGCGCCATGTTCGCCTTTCCTTTATAATTGGTATCGATGTACCCGGTGGCGCCTTCTACCCGTAATGGTTTTAATCCGGTATTGATTCCCAGACCATTAAGGAGATCAACAGCTGAAATCATTCCACCTTTTAAATTATATTTCCTGGTTAGTGGAACAATCTGCGGTTTTCTTCCCTGCCCCCAAAGCCAGATGGAGTTAGCCTGTTTCTTACCGTCCGCCTGACGTCTTGTATTGACTGGATGTCCATTTAGAACCTCTGCCGCTTTTTGCATCAGAGTATTTACTTCGGCAGAAAAATCTCCGGAAGGCAGATATTGAGCAATCTCTTTTCCTGGAATGTCGTGGGGTGGCGCTGTCTGAGGAGCCCCTTCGGCGTTTCGCCATACCAGCAAATGGCGGTAACCAACGCCGGGATAAAACTGCAGCTGCGATGAACCTATTTTTTTATTGATATCCTGGATAATTTCTCCGGCTTCAGCCGAAGAGATGTGACCGGCGGTAAAATCATCCATAAAAGCCTGCTCGGCACCCTGATTACCGATAGTTACCAGATTACAACGATAGGCGATGTCATGAGGCGAAAGATGGATGCCCATGCTGGCTGCTTCCAGAGGACCGCGCCCCGTATAAGTATCGGCCGGATTGTAACCCAGCACGCTGAGATTGGCCACATCTGAGCCGGGAGTCATTCCCCGGGGAATCGTATCAACCAGACCCAGAGTGCCCTGTGCGGCAATTTGATCCAGAAAAGGTGTCAAGGCGCATTCAAGCGGTGTTTTTCCACCAAGTTTTTGACTTGGGTAGTCCGCCATACCGTCGCCCAGTAATACAACATATTTCATAAGTTTTCCTGTTTCAGGTAAATTACAACTCGTCCTCAATGCGAATGAGAATGGTTTTATCCCGCACAATTTCGAGCTTGTCTATTTTCTTCAATGCCCGGCGCACATTCTTTTCTTTTGCTTTATAAGTGGTCATAACAATCGGAACCGCTCCCGCTTCTTCTCTTGCTTTCTGGATAACCGTCGCCAGACTGATGTTGTTTTCTCCGAGGATGCCTGATATTTTCGATAATACGCCCGGTTGATCCAAAACTGAAAAACGGAAATAATATTTCGTTTCAATGTCATCCATGGGTATCAGTTTGATATCCTTCATACCCGTTTCGTTAATGGATCTCAGGGGCACACGTCCGGAAACACCTTTCAGTATGTTGCGCGCACTATCGAGAATGTCGCTGAATACCGCGCTGGCCGTGGGCATCATGCCTGCACCCTGGCCAAACAGAAAAACCGGGCCGGATGCGTCGCCCACCAGGTGAAAAGCATTGTAGTTTCTGTTCACATTGGCCAGCAGATGTCCGGATGAAATCATCGTTGGATGAATTCTTGCTTCCACCGCGTCGCCTTTCAGCATTCCGATGGCCAGCAGTTTGATCCGGTATCCCAATTCTTTCGCAAAAGCGATATCCTCACCGCTGATTTTTGTGATGCCTTCCAGATAAATATCCTTGAGGTTAACTTTTTTACCATAGGCCAGAGAAAGAAGAATCGCCATCTTATGCGAGGTGTCGATGCCTTCAATGTCAAATGTCGGGTCCGCTTCAGCAAAACCCAGCTGTTGGGCTTCTTTCAACACGACATCAAAGGGTTTGCCCTCGTCAGTCATCTTGGTCAAAATAAAATTGCAGGTTCCATTCATAATACCGACAATGGAATGAATGTGATTGGCAACCAGCGATTCTTTCAGTGTTTTAATGATGGGAATTGTGCCGCCGACACTGGCTTCAAAACCGACATCCACACCTTTTTTTTGAGCGGCCGGAAAAATTTCATTGCCGTGTGTGGCAAGGAGTGCCTTATTGGCGGTGACCACATGTTTACCTTTCTTAATGGCTTCCAGAACAAAAGTTCTCGCGGGCTCATAGCCGCCCATTAATTCAATTACAATAGATATTTCCGGGTCGTTTAGGATTTCACCGGCATCGGTTGTAAGCATATTTTCAGGAACTTTTACGGCGCGTGGTGACGAAATATTAATATCGGCAACCTTCTTTAAAACAATTTTCGCTCCAAGCCTTTTGGTAATCAGCTCTTCGTTTTGTTTCAGTAATTTAACAACACCGCTGCCGATGTTTCCCCAGCCAATTAAACCGATGTAAATATTTTTCATCATGACACCTCAATTCGTTTCCATAAAGCCATGGATGCCGCGAGACCCGCACCATTTATTAAAAATGATTCCTATAACAAATCCCGTTGTTTTGTCAAACAGATAAGAGATGGAAGAGGATAATTAATTATAAATGATCTCAACTGATTAACTGCCTGTATATTTCATCATGCAACGGTGTGGGAATCCCCAATTCTTGACTGGTCCGGCAAAGGAACGCCGTCAAAGTATCGATCTCGGTCTGATGGCCTTTTTCTCGGTCAAGCTGCATGGATGTTTTTGAATCGCGGCCAAAGCGGGCAACCATTTCCATTGTTTTGTCAACAGTGTTTTCCGGGAGAAAGATATGACGTGCTTTTGCAACGTCATAGACTTCCCGCATCATCCCCCGGGCCTTTTTTCGCAGTTCATGATCCTCTAAAATGGCTCCGTATGTTTTGCCCGTGGCGGACGTCAAAGACGCCAGGGGGCACATCAGCAGATATTTTGTCCACAAGACTTCAGAAATTTTATCCGTTAATTTTGCATCAATCTTTGCTTTCAATAAAATATCCAGAAGGTATGAATACTGCTTGGCAGATTCCTGATCATCCGTGCCGAAAGTCAGCTTGCAGGCGCCGTCTTCCTGATGAACAACACCCGGCTTTTCAAGATGGGTGATGATATAGACACTGCCGGCAAGAATATTCGCCTCCGGAAGCACGTTTCGCAGTCTCTCAGCACTGTCCACGCCATTTAACAGTGGGATCACAATTGTATTTTTTCTGATATTGGATTTTAATAATCCGGCTGAACTTTCCAGAGAATAACTTTTGACGCAAAAGAAAACCAAATCGAACAGTCCGGCTATTGACGGGTTATCCGTGGCAATATTTGGCCACGCCACGTAGTTGCCTTCCCGCGTCAACAATTGCAAGCCGTTTTGTTGAATGGCTTTAAGATTTTCTCCGCGGGCAATAAAAATGATCTCATGATTTTCAGAACCCGCATATTCTCTGGCCAGTTTTCCGCCAAAGTACCCTCCTACTCCGCCGATACCGATGATTGCAATACGCATACCTTGATCTCCCTTATATATTAACGCTTCATCTTTTCATAATGAAACTTCCTTATTCAACTTTCTTCTTATCCTGTTCTGGCCAGGTCCAGTTTGCCCTGCCATTTCGTGATCAGCGCTTCTTTCAAAATGGCGTGTTCGGGTTTGGTAAGTAATGGATCACGGGCGGCCAGCGCGAAGGCGTCTTCCTTGGCGTCGTTTAAGATGCGGGCATCACGGAGGATGCTGGCAATACGGAAATCAGGAAGCCCTGATTGGCGGGTTCCCAGAAAATCTCCGGGACCGCGAATCGCCAGATCTTCTTCCGCCAGGGCAAAACCATCCGTGGTCTTTTCCATGACCTTCAATCGTTTGCGGGCGTCCGCCGATACTTTGTAATCGGCCAGCAGGATACAGCTTGATGGAATGTCCCGTCTTCCCACGCGACCGCGAAGCTGATGCAATTGCGACAAACCGAAACGCTCCGCATGCTCAATAACCATCAAGGACGCGCGAGGCACATCAATGCCGACTTCGATTACGGTCGTCGCCACCAGAATGGAAATTTTGTTGTCCAGGAATTCGCGCATGACCGCGTCTTTTTCTTTATCCTTCATCTTGCCATGAATCAGCCCTACCCGATCATCGGGGAAAATATCTTTTTGCAGATGCTCGGCCATTCTCGTGGCGTCTTTCAAATCGAGATTTTCCGATTGTTCCACCAGCGGATAGACAATGAACGCCTGATGGCCTTTGGCGATCTCTTTGCGAATCGCTTCATAAACAGCCGGTCTCTTATTCTCGCCCATTAAAACCGTGCGCACCGGTTTCTTGCCGGGCGGCATTTCATCGATCACAGACACATCGAGATCACCATAAACGGTCATCGCGAGTGTCCGTGGAATCGGTGTGGCCGTCATGACCAGAACGTCGGCATGGATGCCTTTGTTGCGCAGTGTCGCCCGCTGCATCACACCAAAGCGGTGCTGTTCGTCGATCACAACAAGTCCCAACTTTTTAAAGTCGACATCTTCCTGAATAAGCGCGTGCGTGCCGATAATCATATCGGCTGCACCTGATTGAATCTGCTCAAGAATGTCATTACGAACGACGTTGTTCATGCTTCCGGTCAGCAGAACAACCCGAAGACCAATCGTTTGCGCCCAGGCCGACAGTGTTGCAAAGTGCTGCCTGGCGAGTATTTCCGTGGGCGCCATGAGTCCAGCCTGATAACCGTTTTCACAAACGGTTATCATGGCCGACATAGCCACCAGTGTTTTTCCGCTCCCCACATCACCCTGCAAGAGACGATGCATTCCGCTTGACGCTTTCAGATCCTGCTGAATTTCAGCAATCACCCTGGCCTGGGCGCCGGTCAGCTTAAAGGGCAGAGAGGCATAAAATTTACCCGGCAAATTCCCATCAACGGAAAAAGAAATGCCTTTATCCAGAATCCGGCCGGATTTTTTTATAGCCATTCCCAGTTGAAAAAAGAAAAATTCATCATAGATCAGACGCCGGTGTGCCTCGGAACGGCCATCGATTAAAGGCTCCAGTTGTTCGTTGTTTTCAGGAAAATGAACCCTCAAGAGCGCTTCATGAATATTGATCAAGTTTCGTTTGCGACATATTTCCATGGGGATCGGTGATGCGATATAACGTGAATAATTTTCCAGGGCGGCATACATGACTTTACGGATGTACTTCTGGTGCAAGCCTTCCGTTTCCGAATAGACAGGCACTATCCGCTTAAAATTCAGCAGATTATCCTCATCGTTTTCTTCCAGTATTTCGTAATCGGGATGAATCATTGATTTGCCTGTATAGCCGGGGGTTACATTGCCGGTCAATATTATGCGGGCTCCTTTTTTAAAGGTGCCCGCAAGATAAGACATCTGGCCCTTAAACCATTTGGCTGTTAACGAGGCTGTACTATCGCTGACTGTCACTTCCAGAATTCTTCGTTTGCCGTAATATCTGAATTCACTCAGAACGACGGTTGCCATGATGGTCTGGATTTTTCCTGTTTCCAGCTTGTTGATTTTACGGATTTCCCGGCGGTCTTCATAGGTACGCGGCAGAAAAAAAAGCAAATCTTCGACGGTGTTGATTTTCTTGGCGGCAAACCGGAGGGCCATTTTGGGTCCCACACCTTTAAGAAACTGCACCGGCAGCGCCAGTTTTTCTCCGGATGCTTTCATATCCGCAATACGTTCGGCAATCTGCTCTTCCTGATGAGGAGAAAAAGGTTTGCTTGCGTCAAAGTGTTCAGCGGCATTTTTTAATCTTTCAAGAATCAGCGTCGCTTCCGATATTTTTGTTTTTTTAACCGTAATGTCCTGCTCGTCATAATCCGAAAACATGTGCAACATATTGCCGAGTGGCGGTTCAAAGCTATTTTTAGCGGCGGGCGGGATGGCGGAAATCTGCAGGGTGATCAAAGCAACCAGTGATTTTCCTAAATCTTTAATGTGGGGCAGATTTTTAAAGTCATCCTTTGCTGCAAAGTTCAGAGGCTGTTCGATTTTTTGCAGATTTTTTTTAAAGGACTCCATTCAGCCTCCGATGCATTTTTGTTAAAATGAATAAATTTCCGGATATTGTTGGCATTTTTTAACAAATAATTTCTATTTGCGCAAGTCAATGATTGACACAAACGCTTATTTACGTTAAATCACCACCATTCAATCTTCACTTGAAGAACTAATATTTAATGATGGAGTCCCATGGCAAACAAATCCGTAAAATCCGGAAAATCTACCTATAAAGACGCGGGTGTTAATATTGACACCGCCAATGCGTATGTTGAGCGCATCAAACCTTTGATTAAAATGACAGCCCGCAAAGAAGTGGTATCCGGCATCGGAGGTTTCG
>DFZJ01000171.1:4391-9634 GCA_002382045.1 Syntrophaceae bacterium UBA4059 | reverse complement strand
TTGCGCAGCCGGATAAACGTCAGCGCACCCTGCGGAAAGTATGCCGGATCGGTGGCAATCGACCGACCCGGCGTCACCGGCTGCCCCAGGGCGCCGACCGGTTCGCGGTCCACAAAGCGGAAGAAAATGTAGCGTTCATTGTAAGCAAGAATTTCAAAGATTTCCTTTTCGCTTTTGCCCTTCAGCCAGGTTTTAAAACCCCGGTAAGAGGTATCGCTTTTATCGATCTTGCTTTGGTCCAGCATGTTTTGCGTCACGGAGCGAAACGGCCGGCCGTTATTCTGGGCGTAGCTGACCGTTAACATTTTTCCGTCTTCCAGCCTGATTTTTCCCGATCCCTGGGTGTGCAGAGAATTCAATTCAACGGGATCGGACACCCAGATGAGTTCAAGGCCTTTATTCTTCAGCACCCCCTCAACATCAATTTCACGACGTGTGTAATACGGAACGGTCCGGCCGTTTTCCTTCCGGCCGATCCTGGTCTCGTTTTTGGATACTTTTTCCATCACGATGTCCGGCGGCGGCCGGTAGAGGGGATATTTATATTTGTCCGTCCGGACAAGAGAGCCTTCCAGCAGCGGTTCATAATAGCCGGTGAACAGAACCGTGCCGTCGCCATTCGCGCCCGCCGCGCGCAGCACCAGAAACGTACCGGCAATCCGTTTCTTTTTTTGCTCCGTATCCTCGTTGGATTGAAGAATTTCGCGGAAAGCCATCAGCGTTTCTTTCATCTGTGTGGCGCTGACCAGCCGGTCCGCAACCCGGAATATCTGATTTCGTCCGGCGCCGTCGTAATAGTTCAAGCTGCGATCGATGGCCAAAAGCAGTGAGGCGGTGTCCAAATCATCATCAAAGCTCAATGGCTCCGCAGACACTTCCGCAAGCGCGCTCTGGGGCGTCGTGACCGGCGAAACCGCGGCTTTTCGCGCACAACCGGCTAAAGCAATCATGATGAAGAGTGTCAGAAGGAAAATTTTTAACCAATTTTTCATAGTTCGATAATCATCGCGACTTCGTCACAGTAATCAGGATATTTAGAACATCGGAAACAATCCGACCAGATTTTTTCCGGCAGCGTGGAACGGTCCACTTCCTTGAAATTAAGTTTGGCGAAGAATTCTTTTTTGTAGGTTAAAGAAAATATCCGGAACAGCTCCAGGGTAATGGCCTCGGAAATACAAAATTCAACCAGCTTTCTGCCGATCCCTTTTTTCCGGAAGGCGTCATCCACGTAAAGAGAGCGGATTTCCGCCAGATTCTCCCAGATGATATTCATCGCGCAGATGCCGACGATATTCTGCTGGTCCTCATCGTAATAAACAATAAAGTCCCGGACGGAATTATAGATATCCATTAAAGACCGGGGCAGCATTTCACCTTTCCCCGCCGATTGATTAATCAAACGGTGAATGGTTTTGACGTCACCGATGCGCGCTTTTCTCAGCATGTCCGCTCCTTTCTGCATCAACCGCAACACGCACCGCCCTTGCTGCGGCAAGCATCGCGCGGGCGTGATCTCTCGCGGTTTCGGTCACATTCACGCCGCCCAGCATCCGGCTGATCTCTTCTATTTTCTGTTCATCATCGATCTTGTCCACGACCGTGGCGGTGCGGCCGTCAGTCACCTGTTTGCTGACCCGCAAATGCGGACCTCCGAAGCTGGCAATCTGCGGCAGATGCGTGATGCAAATCACCTGATGATGGGCCGATACTTCTTTTAATTTGCGTCCGACAATTTCCGCCGTGGCGCCGCCGATGCCCGAATCCACTTCATCAAAGACAACCGTGTCCACCGATCCGGTCCGGGATAAAACATTTTTGAGCGCCAGCACCATGCGCGACAGCTCGCCGCCGGAAGCAATTTTGTTCAAGGGCTTCGGCGTTTCTCCGGCGTTGGCGGCCAGATAGAATTCTATTTCATCGCCGCCTTTCGGGCCGTAAGTATTCTCGGCATCCGAACAGCGTTTCAGGAACTCCACAAAGAAGCAGGCGTGCGGCATATTCAAGCCGTGTATTTCCGCATCGACCGCTTTTTTCAGCAAACCGGCCGCCCGCCATCTGAGCGTTGAGAGCGCCAGCGCTTTTTCCCGCAGACCGGCCGCAACAATCTCTTTTTCTTTCGTGAGATTTTCCAGCTCCTCCGCCACACCGGAGACACCCTTAAGCTCTTCCTCCATCTCCCGTTTGCGGGCCAGCAGTGTGTCCATTGTTCCGCCGTGCTTGCGTTTGAGCCGGTTTATGGCATCCAGACGCTCATCAATCGAGGCCTGCCGTTCCGGGTCGGAAACCAGCTTCTTCGTATAATCGCGCAACGCCAGCGCCGCTTCCTGCAAAACAACGTAGCTGCCTTCCACATCGGCAGGCTGAAGATTCAATCCCGGATCAATCTTCCGGATTTCTTTGATCTGCGTCAGGACTTCCTTGAGCTGATCATTGATGCAGCCGTTATCGGCGTAAAGCAGCCCGTATGCCCGGTTGCCCCAGTCCGCAAGCTTCTGCACGTTGGCCAGCACTTTCTTTTCATCGGAAAGCAGAACGTCTTCATTCGCGAGGGGATTCAGGTCGTTTATTTCCTGGAGCTGAAACTGGATCAGATCGATTTTTTCCGCGCGATCACGCCGCAGATTTTCCAGTTTTTCCATCCGGTCGCAAAGCTCGCGATACCGCCAATAAACGGCTTCAAACGCCCTGCGCGCCGACAGGCACCCGCCGAATTCATCGAGAATATCAATGTGATTTTCAGCGGAGAGGATCACCTGATGTTCATGCTGTCCGCAGATGTTGATCAGCGATTCACTGATCGCGGCCAGGTTCGCAAGGGTTGCCATCTGCCCGTTGATTTGCGCCCTGTTTTTACCGCTGCGCGAAATCACCCGCCGGATGACCAGTTCCTCCCCTGCCCCAAATCCCATCGCGGCCAGTTTTTCCTGTAGCGCCGGATTGTTTTTAATGTTAAAGAGCGCCTCCACGGTCGCGGTGTCCGTCTGCGTGCGAATCATGTCCGCCGTTGCCCGATCCCCCAAAAGCAGGCTGACCGCGCCGATCAAAATGGATTTTCCGGCGCCGGTTTCCCCCGAAATAATGTTCAAACCTTCATCAAACGAAACATGAAGTTCGTCAATGATGGCAAAGTTGGCAATGCTCAGTTCATGAAGCATTTTTTCTTTTTCCAGACCCTGTCGGCAGACTGCCCCAACCCAGTTTGGAGCGCAATATTTCTCCATAGCTCCGGTGCGGTGAAAGAACCAGTCTTGTGTAATATCTTGATTTCCGTATCGTCATCACATCGCCGGAACTGATCCGGTAAGACTCCTGCCCGTCCAGCGTCACGGTCGCACCGCTTTCTTTGGACCACATCGTAATTTGCAAATCGGAATTTTCGGGAAAGATAATCGGCCGGTTCGTCAGGGTATGCGGACAGATGGGGTTAATAATGATCAATTCCTTGCCGGGAAAAACAATCGGGCCGCCGGCGGAAAGCGAATAAGCCGTCGATCCGGTGGGCGTGGAAACAATCAGGCCGTCGGATTTATACGTCGTCAGATACTGGTTATTGATGGACGTCTCCAGCTCGACAATGCGGGAGAGATTGCCGCGGTTGATCACCACGTCGTTGAGCACTATGCCCGAACCGATGATTTTATTGCTTCGTCGGATTTTGACGTCCAGCATCATCCTTTTTTCGGTCAGAAAATCGCCTTGGAGAATCAATTCCAGCGCCGCGTAAGTTTCGTTTAAGTTGACTTCCGTCAGATAGCCGAACGTTCCCATGTTGATGCCGACAATGGGCACATTTTGTTTTGCGACGTAGCGGGCCGTGCGCAGCATGGTGCCGTCGCCGCCCAGCACGGCGATTAAATCCACACAGGAGGCCAGGTCTTCGATTTTAAAACCCCCGCTTTTACCGATGGCGGCGGCAATGTTGGCCTCCAGCGAAACTTTAATTTTCCGGTCTTCCAGCCATTTTTTCAAGGCGCCGGCAAAACCGGCGATATTTTCTTTTTCAATGTTGGCAATAATGCCGACCTTCTTAATTTTCATCATGATTATCTCCAGAAAGATGAGGTTTCGTAACATAAAAAAAAGATGCTGTCTATGGATAAATATTTTCCGGGCATCGATGAAAACTCTATGATTTATAAAGGCATTTTAAGAACATAAACGCTTGACAGGACCGCTTGCGATAAGATACGGTGCGCGCAAAGTGAGGTGATGAAGATGGGTTTAATCAAGGGCAATTTCTCTTTTATACAGTTTGCGGTGGAAGGCCAACTGCCGCCGGCGTTTACAACTTTTATCAGCAATCGGATCAAGGCCAACTCGTTTCGGGAGGCCCGCAATTCCACGGAAGAAAAACGGATGGGCTGGGTATCCGTCACGGATATCCTCGACGCCGACTTTGAACACGCGAATTACGCGCTGGGCAATTATTTGATTTTTTCCCTGCGGATCGATCGCAAACTGATTTCCCCCAAATTGATGAAAGTCCGTTTAATGGAAGAGCAGAAGCGATTTTTGGCCGAACACAATCAAACCCGCATCGGCAAATCCATGAATGAAGGCATCAAAGAAAAGGTCAAACTGGAGCTTTTGACGAAAAGCGATCCCGTGCCTTCCTTCTATGACGTCCTGTGGGCGGTGGGACAAAATAAAGTATATTTTTCGTGTCTGTCCGACAAGGTCGCGGACGATTTTGTTGATTTGTTCAAAAAAACTTTCTCACTGGGTCTGAAACGAATTCTCCCTCAGGACCATCCGCTGGCTCAGGCCGGCAAAACGAAAGGGGATGTCGCCGCAGAGGATGTTTCACTCATCGGACGCGAGTTTCTCACCTGGCTTTGGTTCAAGTCCGAAGAAAGAAACGGCGCCCTTGCACTGTCCAAAACGGAAGAAGTGGAATTGCATTTCCTCAAACGGATCGCGCTGGAAGCCGGAGAGGGAGAATACTCTCAGGGCGTTGTTTGTTCGGGTCTGCATGCCGAGCTCAAAGAAGGCAAGGAAGCCATTCGTCAGGGCAAAAAAGTAAAAGAGACCGGTATGAAACTCCGCCACGACCAGAATGAATGGGAATTTAATTTTAAAGCCGATACTTTTTATTTCCAGTCCTTGAAAATGCCGGTTGTCGATGGGCAGGAAACCCAGGAAGATCCTTCCGCAAGCCTCCTGGAGCGCATTTATCTGATCGAAAATGCGGTGAAGACCATCGACAAAATCTACCAATTATTTCTGGCGGTGCGTTTTTC
>DFZJ01000171.1:0-4317 GCA_002382045.1 Syntrophaceae bacterium UBA4059 | reverse complement strand
GCGAATAAATGACTTTACAAATAAAAATAATCCGGTAAACTGGCGAATAAATTCAAAATGTAAACAAAAAAATAAATTTTATCATGGAGGTGAAAATGGACCCGAAACAAATCGCCAAGCAGATGATTGTTTTTAATAAGACAGCGTTTGACAACAATTTCCGCGGGATGCAGGCGCTCCAGGAACAAACCGAAAGACTGGTCAGCAAGTTCTGGGAAAAATCGCCAATGTTTCCGGAAGAAGGGAAAAAGGCCATAACCGATTGGATGGCAGCTTATAAAAAAGGCTGTGAAGATTTTAAAAGCGTCGTGGATGAAAATTTTCAAAAAGTCGAAGATTTCTTTAAAGAAACAAAATAGCCATGATCCGGCCTGCCTTGGGCGGGCCGTTTTTTTTTGAGGAACGTATGCCCCATTCCAGCATCATTGAAAGCATGACCCGTCCTGATTTTTATCCGCACCGGCCACAAACGGTGGAATTGGTCCAGACCCATATTTCCTGCGTCTTCATTGCCGGCGATTACGTGTATAAAGTAAAAAAACCGGTCAATTTCGGTTTTCTTGATTTTACCTCGCTTGAAAAAAGAAAATTCTATTGCGATGAAGAATTGCGTTTGAACAAACGCCTGGCCCCCAGCATCTACCTGGATGTTGTGCCGATTGTACGAGATGACCTGGGACGCCTGTCGCTTGCCTCCGGGCAAAAAATCGTCGACTATGCCGTCCGCATGAAAAAACTTCCCCTGGAAAACATGCTCAAAATCCTGCTGGCGAGCGGTCAGGCGGATGCCAAAACCATGGATGCCGTGGCGGAGAAAATCGCCCGTTTTCACAAGGTGGCCCAGACCGGCGGCGCCATTGACGAAATGGGGGCCGTCAAAACCATCCGCCACAATCATGAAGAAAATTTTGCGCAAACCGAAAAGTATATCGATGTGACCATCCCCGCCGGTCAGTACCAGTTCATCAAAGCGTATGTGGAAAAATTTCTTGCGGCAAGCCGGCCTCTTCTGGAAAAAAGGGTCGCGGAACATAAAATCCGCGATTGCCACGGCGATTTGCATCTGGAGCATATCTGTATTGCCGATGACATTATTGTCTTTGACTGCATTGAATTCAACGAACGATTCCGATGCGGCGATGTGGCGGCCGAAGTGGCTTTCCTGACGATGGATCTCGATTATAACGGTTACTTCCGCCAATCCGAAGACTTTGTGTGCTCCTATCTGAAATATTCCGGTGACACGGACATGCACGCTCTTTTGAATTTTTACCGTTGTTACTATGCTTACGTTCGCGGGAAAGTCATCAGTTTCCGCCTGGATCAAAAAGAAATACCGGACGCCCAGCGCGATGATATAAAAAAGGTCGCCTCAAAATATTTTGATCTGGCCTATACTTACGCGACACACTTGGAAAAACCTGTTTTGATTCTGACGGCGGGACTGATCGGCTCCGGAAAGAGCTACCAGGCGCGGCATCTGGCACAAAGGCTTGGCGCGGACGTGATTCGCACGGATGTCCTGCGCAAGGAATTACTGAATATCGCGCCTGTCGAAAAGCATCATGAATCTTTCGGTCAGGGCATTTACACCACTGACATTTCCCAGAAAACCTATGAAAAAGCCGTCGAACTGGCCGCTGAAAAAATCGATCAGGGCAAAACGGTCATTATCGACGCTTCTTTTAAAAACAGATCCGATCGCGCACTGGCCGCCAATCTGGCCCAACGGCTGCGGGCGCCTTTTTACATCATTGAGTGCACGTGCCCGGATGACGTTGTAAAAGTACGCCTGGAAAAAAGAATGCTGGATCATGATAATCCGTCCGACGGCCGCTGGGAAATCCTGCAGGAGCAGAAAAAACAATACGAAGCAATAAGCGAATTTCCAGCCGACTGCTGCTTTAAAGTCGACACGTCGGACCATCCGGAGATGATGCGGCAGAATATTGTTCAAACGATCAAAATGGCTGAGTTATAGATCGGACAGGGTTCAGGGTTCACGGTTCACGGTTCACGGTTCAACGGTTCACGGTTTGGCTTTTTCTTCTTTGGCTTTCGCTTTTTCTTTTTCTTCTTTCAGCTTTTGTGCTTTTTCTTCTTCGGCAAGCCGGGTCTTGGTTTGCGCAATGTATGTTTCTACTTTTAAATCCAGCCCCACCCCGGCGTAATTGCGGGTGATCTCTTCAAAACGTTTCAGAGCGGCGGCGTACTTTTTCCACTTGAAATACAAGTTGCCCACATAAAACTCATGTTCGGCAAGTTTCAATTTGCATCCGCGGATCATTTTTTCAGCAAGGATGGAAAATTTGCTTTGCGGAAAACGGGCAACCAGTCTTTCAAACTCGCCTTTGGCCTTGAGGGTTTCCGTCTGGTCGCGATCAATCGCTCCGATTTGCTCAAAGTGGCACATTCCTCTTTGATAAATTGCATAGGGAACATTTTCATTGGTCGGATAAAGCGATGTAAAATCCTGGTAGGCCAGTTCCGCCTCGCTGTAGTCCTTGTCGCTGTAATAAGAATCGGCGATGCCCAGTTCAGCCAGGATCGCCAGTTCATGCAGCGGATACTCTTCTTTCAGCCGGGTGTAGTATTCCCGGGCCTTCTTGTAATTGCTCTTTTGATATTCCGCCGTACCCTGCGAATACAGACCTTCCGGGGTGGAACGGACCGGTGTGCTCTTCTGAAAAAAAGACAGGATGGTCTCTTTATTAAATGAACAACCGCTGCACAGAAGCAGCATGGCCAAGATAATGCTGACGCTTTTTAATTTCACAAAAACACCTGTCCCTAATTCAAAAATTAAACGATCCCTGCCGTATCCATCAGACCGGATGTTACAGGCTTTTTTTAATAAACTCTTCCAGCTTCTCTTTAGGCACAAGACCGATCAGGGTGTCCGATACTTTTCCGCCTTTAAAGATCATCAGGGTGGGAATACTGCGAACGCCGTAAGCCCCTGCCGCTTTCTGAGAGTCGTCAACATTCAGTTTCATGACTTTGATCTTGCCCTGATATTCGGCGGCAATTTCTTCCACAATCGGGCCGATGGCTTTGCACGGCCCGCACCAGGGCGCCCAGAAATCAATGAGCACCGGTTTATCGCTTTTCAGGACTTCCCCTTCAAAATTATCGTCGGTGGCCACACCCAGAAATTGGCTGCTCATCAAATACGCCCTCCTTTTTTTATTAGCGGACTATGTCACAGCGCGGCAAAAAAAGTCAAATGCTATTTACCGTCTTTGACTGCATCCAATTTATCTGCTATAAATCAGCGCACATCAGGAGGTTGACATGGGACGTGTGGGGGTATTATCAGGTACGATGATGATGGAAAGAAGCCATCTGATCCAACATGGCAGCACGGAACGGATCAAGAACCCGTATGGCGAAGTGCTGGCAATCGTAACCGATCCGATGGTTTTTATCATCCGTCACGGCAACGATCCCGCCGAATACATCCTGCCGCACAAAATCAATCACCACGCCAATCTTCAGGCGCTGAAAGATCTCGGTGTGACTGACGTCATCGGCATCAATTCAACAGGATCATTGAAGAGGAATTTGCGTCCGGGCATGATCGTCATTCCCGATGATTTTATCACCCTGACGGCCACACCCACCATCCACCAGAATAAAGCCGTCCATATCACGCCGGCCTTCAATGAAACCGTGCGCCAACATCTCATCATAGCGGCAAAAAACTGCCATCTGGATGTTGTGGAACAGGGAACCTACTGGCAGGTCACGGGGCCCCGTCTGGAAACCCGGGCGGAAATCCGGATGATGGCCAATTTTGCCGACATCGTCGGCATGACGATGGCCAACGAAGCGGTCATCGCCCTGGAAATGGGTTTGCCTTACGCCTCGGCCTGCTCCATCGACAATTTCGGCAACGGACTTGTGGAGACGCCGCTGGACATGGAGGAAATTATCGCCGGAACGCGCAAAAACGCGGATATGATGATGCGCCTGCTGGAACGATATGTCGAAGGGCCGTAACGCTTAGTTTTGCATGTATTATTCGCCGGTTTTGGGCGAAACAGGCTTATATTATTTTTGTTATGATTTAAACCAAGGTTAAGCAACTTCAAAAAGCACATCAAGCTTGTTCTTTAATAACATATTTCACCTTAAGGAATATCAATCAATGAGACCATCTTTTAGAAATTAATCATGGCCTGCCCTCACCGCACCCGGAAAGACATTAAATGCCTTCCCGCTGAAGCCAGTTTTGATAAAAGACCATCCGGGAAAGCACCTTGACGGCCCGCTCCGGCGTGAGGAAGGCAATGCCGCAATACGGGCTTCCGGGAA
>DFZJ01000105.1:19159-19283 GCA_002382045.1 Syntrophaceae bacterium UBA4059 | reverse complement strand
TAAATACTATTATGAGACCGTTAATCATTCTATGCAAACCTTTCGCTGCGAGGTGGTTGATTCGTTCGCGGATAAAAAAAATATTGCAAAAATAGAAAGCTAACAGAAAGGTGAGAAGAAAAAT
>DFZJ01000105.1:0-19115 GCA_002382045.1 Syntrophaceae bacterium UBA4059 | reverse complement strand
AGTTAAGGGTGAAGCCTTTGCCTGTAACGTGCGCAAAGAATCGGACATCATCAACCTGGCAAAATTTGCGGAAGACAAGTATGGCCGCATTGATCTGTTCTGCTCCAACGCGGGCATTATCGCCATCGGCGGCTATGAAGTGGATAACGAGACCTGGCAGCGCATCTGGGAAATCAATGTGCTGGCGCATGTTTTTGCGGCGCGCGCGGTTATGCCCGGGATGATCAAACGGGGCGGCGGCGCTTTCCTGATTACAGCTTCCGCCGCGGGGCTCTTAAGCCAGATCGGGTCCCTGCCTTATTCCGTCACCAAACACGCGGCGGTAGGGCTGGCGGAAAATCTCTCCATTACCTACGGGGATCAGGGCATCAAGGTGTTTGCGCTGTGCCCGCAGGCCGTGGATACGGAAATGACACGTGGCGTCGAGGGTGGCGGCGTGGCGGGGGTGGACGGCCTGATGAAGCCCGAGCAGCTGGCGGACGCCGTCATGGAGTCCTTTGCCGCCGACGAATTTTTGATTCTGCCGCATAAGGAAGTCAAAACTTACATGCAGAGAAAGGCGGCGGATTATACCCGGTGGCTTCAGGGAATGCGCAGGCTGCAGGAGAGATTTATGCAGGGAGCGCCTCTGAAAAAATAATTTTAATAAAGTCAAGGAGGGAGAAATCTATGGGCGAAAACGAGTCATGCGCATCAGTGGACAACCTTCGTGATCTGGAACAGGCTCTCAAGGAAAAGGACAGAGTGATCGCCATGGTTTACGCATCCTGGTGCCCTTATTGCCGAAGAGTCCTGCCCGTGTTTGAAAGGCAGGCTTCCGCAGCCCGGCAGAATCTGCTCCTGGTAGCCGACGATGAAGAACATGTCGCCGATTTGTACGGCATCGATGTTGTTCCGACGTTGCTCCTTTTTGAAAAAGGCCAGGTCGTCAAACGTCTGGACGGCCAACCCGGCATGGGTCTGAATGACAAGCAGATTGCCGGTTTCATTCAGTCCTGCCTTCCCGTATAAATTGGTAAAATTCGGAGTTCAATACGTTTGGATATCGTCGTTAAATACTGCGGCGGATGTAATTGTCAAATCGACAGATCAAAGATCATTAAGGATATTGCAAGCTTTCTGGGACCGGATGATCACCTTTCGACGGACAACTCTTTCGCGCCTTTTGCAGCCGGCATTCTGGCCTGCGGCTGTCGTTCGGCCTGTGCCTGGAAGCCGGAAACGGCTGCCCTGGCCAAGCGCTGGGTGATCCTGGCCGGGAAGTCGGTGGACAGTCGTGACCTGCCGGAAGAAAAGCTGACGGCGGCTGTCAGCCAAAAAATATTGAAAATAAAAGACGGAGGAAAAAATATGGATTTGAAATATTTATTACTGAGTGTCGACGAGAAGGTTGCGATGGTAACGATCAACCGGCCGGATAAAGGCAATGCGCTGGCGCCTTATGTATTAGACGAAATTGCGGCCGTGTTCACGGCGATTGCCCGCCGCCATGATATTAATGTCGTGGTTTTTACCGGCGGCGAGAAGTATTTTTCCGCCGGCTTCGATTTAAATGAAATTCGCCAACTGGAAAAGGTTTCCAATGAGGCCTATATCGACTTGTTTCACCGGGCATACCGGGCGATCCTGTTTTGCCCGCAGCCCGTCATCTGCGCCGTCGGCGGCGCGGCCATTGCGGGCGGTTTTGACCTCACCATGATGTGCGATATCCGCTATGCCTCCGAGCGCGCCAAGTTCGGCCAGCGTGAAATTGTGCTGTCGCTGACTCCAATTATGGACCCGCTGTGGCGCATCATCGGTCTGGGACGCGCGAAAGAAGTTGCTCTGACCGGGCGGATTTACGACGCCTATGAAGCGGAAAAGATGGGTTACATCAGTAAGATATTTCCGGAAGGCAAACTGCTGGAGTCAGTCGGTGCGATTGCCCGGGAGATGGCCTCTTATGATCACGTCTGCCTGAAGGAAACCAAGCAGATAACCCATAAGCTGCTCAATTCCGACCTCGACGGGGCGATGAAGATTCAGGAGTGGCTCTTCAGAAGTTACATCGGCTCCGAAGATAATCACCAGCGCATCGACGCCCTCCAGGCCAAACTGGCGGCGGCGAGGAAGAAATAAAGGGGCTATCTCGTATCTCGTGAAAGGCGCGCTGCGCAGCCATGTTTTCGTGCCCGTCACCCGCCCACGGGTGACGGTGAAACATCACAGAATACAAAACAGCCCGTCACCTGAAGGCAGGTGACGGGCACATAATTCTACAGACTCGTTAGGCGAGAAAATATGCAAAGAAGATCGGTGCATCGAATGCTCATCTGACCGACCTCTACAAGAAGCGAGGTCGCTCTGGCCATTTAAGGACCGGAGTACCCGCGGACTTTGACACCCATCTGATGTTTTTTCGCGAGGAGCTGGATATCTTGCAGCCTAATCGCATAGTTGGTTTCCAAGCTGCAGATTGGAAACCAGAACAAATCAGTTTCGCAACTGTTCAACATTGAGCTCCATGGCTTCGGCCAATTTTTCCAGCGAAGCTTTGCGGAGTTTCTTTTCTCCTGATTCCATCTGCGAAAGCGCCGCCTGGCTGATTCCCATCCTTGAGGCGACCTCTTTTTGGGTCAATCCCAGATATTCCCGCCAGGCCCGCGCCAGGGTATAGCCCTTGTCAATGGAAAGCCACACCACCTCGTTGGGGATATTGCCGCTTTTGGGACTTCTCGAAGTTTTCCGGAAGACGCGCATGTAGTCCTCATAAGGAATCACGGCAAAGGCGGGGTGTCCTCCCTGTTTGATGATCTGGACATTAGTAGGTTTGTTCATCTCGTTTTTTTACCTCCTGAATCACGATAATCTGGATACGATCCTGTGCTTCGAACAGGATGCGCCACTTGCCGACCCGCAATCGATAACCGGATGCATGCTTCTTCATAGCCTTAACATTCCGGCATTGGGGCCAATGGGCCAGGTCACAAACGGCATCCTTAATTGCAGCGAGTGTTTCCCGCTCTTTTATTTTCTTGAGCTGCCGGTAGGCTTTGGGCTGCCATTCAATCTCGTACATGGCTTATTTTATAAGATAAATATAACTTATTGTCAATAAACATTCTTTTGTGCCGGAGCTCCAAAGCTGGTTGCTCCGGAATATTTCCAGTTCAATCGGAGGACGATTGAACCAGCACAGCGTATTGATGTCCTCCAGGCCAAACTGGCGGCGACTGGTAAAAAAATAACGGGGCTCGTGACCCGCTTAAGGGGGCGCGCGCGTATTTCGTAAAGCGATAAAAGACGAGATGCGCTTCACGAGATACGAACGACGCATAGCTTTCCAAATAGAAACAAATAGATACCACCATTTATTGACCATACACTACGAATATCAGTAAAAAAACATAGTCTCACTATGGAATAAAATAATACTTGACAGTGGTACTATGGTGATGTAGCTTAAAGTCCAAGAGGGAATAGGGGTTGTTATGGCAGACCACGCTCGGAAAAAAACTCGCAAAGACCGCATCATGGATGCGGCTCTCCGCATTTTTGCCGAAAAAAGTTTCCAGGAGGCGACCATCTCGGAAATCAGCAAGGAAGCGGGTGTTTCCGAGGCCACCATTTACGAATATTTCGGCACCAAAGAAGATCTGCTGTTTGCCATTCCTGAAAAAATCTCCAACGACACGATTGATGCATCGGAAGCCGTCCTGCCTTATATCAAGGATGTGGAAGGACGAATGCGCGCCATCATGTTCAGCTATGTTCAGCTTTATGAGAAGAATCCTGATTATTCCGCGCTGGTTTTGTTGCAGCTGATGTCCAACAAACGCTTTCGTCAGACGGCAGCGCACGAGGCTATCCGTCGTTCAGCGCACGGTTTGCTCGACTGCATTCGCGACGGCATCGCCGACGGCACGTTTCGTCCGGATGCCGACGCGTATCTGATCCGGTCGATGCTGATGGGCACGATTGAACATCTCTTCATCCACTGGCATATGCAGGGCATGCCCAAACGCGAAAAAAGCATGATGGACATGCTCGATCCATTTCTGGAAATTGTTTTGTCCGGTATCCGGGCGAAAAAGGAACAGCAGGGTTTCACCCTGCATTTGAATCTGGAAGACACCCGCGCGTTGGGACGGCTTCTGCAAACTGATCAAGCGATGAAATTACCGGAAATCAGCGCCAGCGCTTCCCGGAAGACAAAGAACAAAAAGTAGTCCATACAGATAAAAGAAAGGAGCACCATCTTATGAAAACAAAGCAGGATTTTATCAACAGGTTGGCCAAAATGAAGAGGAATGTCTATTATGACGGCCAGTTGATTGACAGGACCGACGAACTTCAGATGGATTGTATCGACACCATCGGTACAACTTATGACGAAGCGGCCAAGCCGGAAAATGCAGATCTGATGATCGCCACCTCGCACCTGACGGGAGAGAAAATCAACCGCTACACGCACGTCCATCAGAACAAAGAAGATCTCCACAAAAAACAGGACATGACGCGTATGCTCTGCCAGAAAGTCGGTGGCTGCATCCAGCGCTGCATGGGCATCGACGGCACGAATGCTATTTACAACGTTTCGTACGAAGCGGATAAAGTAAAAAAAGGCGAGACCAATTATCATGAAAACTTTAAAAAGTGGCTGATTCGTTTCCAGCAGGAAGATTTGATCGCCGCCTGCGCGCAGACCGATACGAAAGGTGATCGTATGCTGCGTCCCGCGGAGCAGCCCAACCCCGGTTCCTATGTGCGAATTAAGGAAAGATTGAAGGACGGAATTGTCGTTGAAGGATGCAAGGTGCATATTTCCGAAGCGTCCGTGGCCGATGAAGTCATCGTTTTGCCGACCCGCGCCCTGCGTCCCGAAGATAAAGACTACGCTGTAGCATTTGCTGTGCCGGCAGACTACGAAGGATTGACCCAGGTGGCCACCATTCACAATTTTCGCCCAAGAGAGCATTACAAGCGAGGTTTTATGGGGGGCTATACGGATTCCTACATGATTTTTGATAACTGTTTTGTCCCCTGGGAACGGGTCTTCCTGGCCGGCGAGAATGATCACGGCGGCATCTGCGCGTTGCTTTTCGCCTTGTTTCACCGTCACTCCTATTCCGGCTGCAAGCCGGCGATCGGTGACGTGATTCTGGGGCAAGCGGCGTTGGCTGCCGAGGTCAACAATATCCACAAAGAACCCCATGTCCGCGAGAAGCTGGCCGAGATCATCATGACCATCGAACTTGGTTACGCGGCCGGTTATACGGCATCCGATCTGGGAAAGCCTGAAGTTTACATTCCCGGTATGGGTTTTGTTCCCTATGGCCCCGGTTCCTATATTCCGCACTCCATTTACTGCAATGTCGGCCGTTGTCTGTCCGGCGAAGCGGTCTATCGTGAGGCGGAAATCCTTTGCGATATCGCCGGCGGTATCCCGGCAACTTTCCCCCACGAGAAGGATTTTGCCAATCCGATTACCGGTGAACCGCTGCTGAAATATACCAAGCGCAATCCGAAGATGTCCGTTGAAGATCAGGCCCAGTTCTGGCGCTATTTAGGCGATCAACTGTGTTCGGCCACGGGCGGTATCATGAATATGGGCAACTACCACGGCGGCGGCTCTCCGATCATGGAGCAGATCGCCATTACCACGCAGTACGATATTGCATCCCGCAAGAAGCTGGTGAAGTACATCGCCGGGATGAGCGGCGGCGACCGGGAAGCCCTGGCGCCGAAAGCGGCTAAAAAGTAAAAAAAAGGAGTTTTACTATGTTTGATCTTTCTCAATTTTCATTAAAAGATAAAGTAGCGATTGTGACCGGCGGAAGCCGCGGTATCGGTCAGGCCATTGCCTACGGGTTTGCCAAAGCCGGCGCCAAAGTGGTTATCACCAGCCGCAAGGCGCAGGATCTGGAAGCGACCGCCTGCGAAATGACGGCCATCGGATGCGAGGTGCTGGTTGTGCCCGCTCACCTGGGTAGAATTGAAGAAACTCAGCGCGTGGTGGACACGGTTGTACAGAAGTTCGGCCGGATCGATATTCTGGTCAACAATGCCGGAGCCAGCCCCGCCATGGCGTCCGTGCTCGATACCGATGAACGTCTCTGGGACACCATTATGAACTTGAACCTCAAAGGTGTTTACTTCATGAGTCAGGCGGCGGCTAAAGTCATGAAGAAACAAGGCGGCGGAAAAATCATCAATGTTGCCTCCATCGACGGCTTTAATCCGGAACCCTTTGTCAGTGTGTATTCCATTTCCAAGGCCGGTGTCCGTCATGTCACACGTGCGTTTGCCATGGAACTGGCGCGGGACAACATTCAGGTCAATTCCATTTGTCCGGGACCTATCAGCACCAAGATGATGAATTCGCACTGGGCGCATTTGTCGCCGGAAGAGGCGAAGAAGCAGAAAGATGAACTGTGCAAGCATCTGCCGTCCTGCCGTATCGGCGAGCCGGATGAGATTGCCGGCGCGGCGATTTACCTGGCTTCGGAGGCATCCAATTATACAACGGGAGCAGAAATCGTCATCGATGGCGGCTTGCTCCTAAGCACGCATCTGGGCTAGGGATACCACGCCTCATTCTTTTGATGATACAAGAATACCTCAGCCGTCGCCCGAACGCGGGTGACGGCTGAGGCCTGCTATTTACGACGGACATCCTCTGTCCGCCTGATTTTTCCGCAAAGGAGATCGTCCATGAAAACCCTCGAGCATTTGTTGTCACCCATCAATATCCGTTCGCTGACCATTTCCAACCGGCTGGTAATGCCGCCGATGGGAACAGCCCTTGGCAATCCTGACTCGACGGTCAGCGAAGCGAACCTGGCCTATATCAAACGCCGGGCACAGGGCGGCGCCGGGCTTATTATCACGGAGATTACGGAGGTGCATCCTTTGGGTTCCGCGGGACCGCGATGCATCGGCGTCTGGGACGATAAATTCATTCCCGGTTTGAGTAAACTGGCAGACGTGGTGCACGCGCAGGGGAGCAAGATTGCCATGCAGCTTCACCATACCGGCCGCGAGAACTACCTGCTGCAAAAGAAAAATAAGGCGATCGGACCTTCGGCCATCCCGAGCTACATTTTCGGTTTCATGGGAGCGCCGCGCGAGATGACGCTTGCCGAAGTCGAGGAAACCATTGCCGCCTTCGGCAACGCGGCACTTAGAGCCCGCAAGGCGGGATTTGACGCCGTGGAACTGCACGGCGCCCATGGCTATCTGCTCATGCAGTTTCTTTCGGCCAACAGCAATCAGCGCACGGATCAGTACGGAGGCGATTTCCGCGGACGGTCCCGCTTTATGATCGAGTGCCTGAAAGAAGCCCGCAAACAGGTCGGTCCGGATTTCCCCATGTCCATCCGGATTTCCGGCGAGGAGTGCATCAAAAACGGCTACACCATTTCCGATATGCAGACGATTATTCCTGATCTGGTGAGTGCCGGCGCGGACATCATCAATGTGTCCTTCGGCACGCATGGCAGCCCGGCTGTGAATATCGACACACCGAATCCGAGCGCGCCGGTTGAATACGAACCCGGCTTCAAGGCGTTTCTGGCCAGGAAAATTAAAGAAGTTACGAAGGTTCCCGTCATTTCCGTCGGCCGCTACGTTGATCCTTATAAAATGGATGAAGCCATTGCCCGGGGAGACGCGGACTTTATCGCCGTGGCCAGACAGCATCTTGCCGATCCCGATTTTCTGAAAAATGCCATAGAGGGACATCCGGAAGATACCCTGGAATGCCTGGCCTGCAATCAGGGATGCATTGAGCGCCTGTCCCTTGAAGCGCTGCCGATTCGCTGCGCCATTAATCCGCAAACCGGTCAGGAACTGCTTTACCCGGCAGGCCCGGCGGCCGTCAGTCGCAATGTTTGGGTTGTCGGCGCTGGACCGGGCGGACTGACCGCGGCTTTTGAGGCCGCGCGGCTGGGGCATACGGTCACGCTCTTTGAGAAAGAAAAAGAAACAGGCGGAAATGTTCTTTACGCTGCAAAAGCACCCCACAAAGAGGTGTATGGCCGGTACATTAAAACCCTTACGGCAAAAGTCATCAAGGCCGGTGTGACGGTTAAAACGAACACCGAAGTTACCGAGGCCATGATCGCAGCAGGCAAACCCGATGCCGTCATCCTGGCCATCGGCGCCGGCAAATCCACCTGCCCGGCCGAAGGCATTAACTCAAAAGTGGTTTGTGACGCCTGGCAGATTCTGGATGGCGAAGTGACGCCTGCGGATCATGTCGTCATTATCGGCGGGGGTCTGGTGGGAATGGAAACGGCTGATTTTCTGCGCGAGAAGAATGTGAAGGACATCACCGTTGTCGAGATGCTGCCCGCGTCACCCGTGCTGGCCCTGGCGGCGCATGGCTACATGCTGCATAAACGTCTTCGGGCAGCCGGGATTAAGCTGCTGCTCGGCACAATGGTAAAACGGATCACGGAAGGATCGGTTGTGGTTGCCAAAAACGGCGAAGAAACGACGCTGGAGCCGGTCCGTCAGGTTGTCGTCGCCATTGGCGTGACACCCAGAAATACGCTCAAAGACATGCTGGCGAAAAGCGGCATTCGGCATTTCATCATTGGCGATGCCGCCGCACCCAGAAGGATTATTGAAGCGACGACGGATGGGGCCAAAGCGGCCTGGGAGATATAGTGGATGGTGGATGGNNACCTGTTTTGAAGGAGGCACAATGGATTTACGTGAACGCTTCATTGAAACCAACGGCGTCAAACTGCATATGATGGAAGCGGGTCCGGCCGATAAGATAGATGAACTGGCCAAACATGTTTTTACCGCCACCGAGCAGATGAAAAAAGCCGAAGCTATGACATTTAAGGTTGCCTTGAAATTCCTTCCTGACATGCAGGAATTTCAAGGCAACCTAATGCCATGATTGAACGCAAAAAAATAAAGGCGGCCATCCGGACGGCTTTGAAACGAAGCCGGGTTGTGGTTCTTCCGGGTCCGCGCCAGTGCGGCAAAACAACGCTTGCATTTATCCCGGCTCCCTATGCGGCATTCGAAGGCGCCCCCGGCGGGCAGGTTGTGCTTAATACTTTCGGAATACTGGTGCTTGTGCTGGCGGTCTGGGTCGTTGTTCACAGTCCGGCAATCTCCTGGATCGGATGGATCCTCGCCGCTCTGGCTGTTATCGTTCCAGCCCCTTCACCATCTGCGAACGAATAAGGCGCGGGAGAATCATGTGATGCTGCGGACAAATCGCGCGGGGGTTCTGATAAGCGCAGTTGGCAAAGCCCACCAGGTATTTTCTCAGTTCGTGATAGCGTACGACCTCATCGACAAAACCTTTTCGGGCGCAATACAGCGGGCCGGAGGTAGCATTGTAATGATCGACCATCTCATTCATCTTGTCGATCGCGGGCTGCAAGGGTTTCCCATCTTCTTTGTCCTTGATCAGTCTGCGGGCGTAAGTGGCTGCCGCCGCCGTTTCGCCGTGCATGACGTTGATTTCGGTCGTGGCGGCGCCTAACGTAAATGCATTGTTATTGTTGGCGACTGGTCCACACATGACATAGTATCCGGCCACGCTGCCTTTGCGTAAAACCGTCAGCATCATCGGCAGATGTGAATTTTCGATGGAATAAACCAGCGATTGCCCCAACCCCAGCAATTCCGCCTTCTCCGCCTCATCGCCGACGTCAATGCCGCTGGTGTCCTGAATCCAGATGACCGGAATTTTATCCCGGGAGCAGAGGGTGACAAATTCACTCATCTTGATCAGTCCCTGGCGGTATAGTTTGCCGCCGACGCCGTCATAGGCTTTGGTGTACTCGGGGTAGCCGGGCAGAGCGTCCTGCCGGTTGCCGATTGCACCGATCAGAAAACCGTCAATTTTCACCAGACCGCAATAAACTTCCGGGCCGAAGCCGGGACGGAATTCCAGATGCTCGGAGTTATCGGTAAGCCTCGCCAATACCTGATCAAAATCATACGGACTGTTTTTATCGGCAGGAACAATCAAGGCGATTTCGGATGGAGAGTACTTTGGCTCAGCGGGCTCGGCCACGCGGAAAAAGCGCGGCTTGTAGGCCGGCAGATCATCCATGTAATCTTTGATGGCATCGAGCACCTGCTTTTCTTCATCAAAAACCGCGTGGAAAAAACCCGTCACATCGTAATGAATCTTGACGCTGCCGGGTGGAACGGATTTGAAATGCCGGGTCGCATTAATGATCTCCTCAGCCCTGGCTTCGTTATAAGCTCCGGCGGGATTGATGCCGCTGATAATCCCGACGCCGCCTACGGCCATATTCGCTTTCTTATGCGCGAGCAGAATGGTCGGACTGATCGACTGATAACCGCCGCCTGCCGGGTTGGTGCCGTAGATACCGGCAATGACGGGGTGGCCCATGATTTCCAGTTCGGCATTTCGATAGAAGCAGGCCCCCTGGCCTCTTCTTCCGGCATAGACTTTTTCCTGCTCGGGCAGCTTCACGCCGGAGCAGTTCACCAGCCAGACCAGCGGAATGTGGAGAATTTTGGCCATATCGGTGACGCGGAGATTATTTTCAGCCTGTCCGGCAATCCAGGCGCCGGCCATCCATTTGTTATTAAAGCCGATGAGCGCGCACCATTTGCCCTTGATCCGCGCCAGACCGTCCACAACGTTGGTCTGGCCCGATTCCTCCTGTCCCGGGTCGTAAAGGGTATGCAGGGGGCAGAAGGTTCCGGGGTCAACCAGATACTCAATGCGCTGCCAGACGCTCATCTCGCCGCGTTCATTGAGCTTGGCCAATGGCACACCGACGTTTTTGATGCGTTCGCCTTCCGCGTCGATCTCACGCATGATTGCCTCGAGTTTTGCGCAGCTTTCCCGCATGCCTGCGATTTGTTCGTCCGAAAGCGGTTTTCCCAAGGTATCCATTTTTTCAAAGTATTGTTTCATATATTGCCCTCCGTCATTGAATGACTAAGCCCGATTCGGCGCAAATCCCATGGTTGCGTTGGCAACGATCATGGTGTGCATGTTGGATGTTCCTTCCAGCGTCTCAAACTGCTTGCAGTCTCTGAGGAACCGGCCGCAGGGATATTCGTCGGAATAGCCGAAAGAGCCGTAAAGTTTCATGCATTCATTGGCGTCATGGACAACGACTTTCGCGCCATAGAGTTTGGACATCGACGTTTCCATGACATTGGGCAATCCCTTGTCCTTGAGCCACGCGGCTTTGTAGACCAGTGCGGCCAGTGTTTCATGTCCGACTTTCATGTCCGCAATCTGCTGCTGGATGAGCTGATATCTGCCGATTTGCTTTCCGAACTGGGTGCGCTCCGTCGCGTATTTTGCTGAAGCGTCCAGAATGGCGCCGGACAGTCCCAGGGCGCCGGCGGAACAGCCCAGACGCGTGGCGTTGAGTTGCGTCATGCACATCTGAAAGCCTTTGTTGAGTTTCCCCAGCAAAAGGCTCTTGGGAACTTTAACATCTTCGAAGGTCAGCTCCGCCGTGTCGGATGCCCACAGGCCGACTTTATCGGTGATTTTTTTACGGGTGATGCCGGGCAGGCTGTAGTCCATGATAAAGCAGCTGATGCCGTTGGCGCCCGCGTCTTTATCCGTTTTGACGTACAGCAGTCCGTGGTTGCAGACCGTGCCGTTGGTGATCCACATTTTGTTGCCGTTGAGCAGATAGCAGTCCCCCCGGTCATCGGCGTGGCATTTCATGGAAGCGACATCGGAGCCGATATCCGGCTCGGTCATCGCGAAGCTGCCGATATACTCGCCGCTGACGAATTTAGGAATGTAGCGCTGCTTCTGTTCTTCCGTGCCGAATTTCTGAATGGTGAGCGCGGGGCCCCAGCACTGCATGTTGAACGCCATCCGCCAGGAGGTATGCACGCGGGCGATCTGTTCAATGGCCAGCGCGCCTTCCAGAAATCCCATGCCGTTGCCGCCGTATTTTTCGTCAATGGAGAAACCGAAAAATCCAAGGTCCGCCATCTTCTGAAAAATTTCCTTGCGCCAGAAATGATTTTTTTCGTCCTCTTCTACATGCGGTGCGATTTCTTTTTCGGCAAAACTTCGGGCCGTATTCTGTATCATTATTTGTTCTTCCGTTAATGCGAAATCCATATGGTTTTATCCTCCGGGCTTTAATTACTTCCTTTCAATGACCATGCATATCCCCTGACCGCCGCCGCCGCAAATCGTTTCCAGACCAAAATGCTTGTCGCTGCGGACCATTTCGTTGATGAGCGTGGTGAGACGCATGGTTCCCGTCGCGCCGATGGGATGCCCCAGCGAAATGCCGGAACCGTTGATGTTTACCTTCGCATCCATCTGCTCATCGGAAAGGCCCGAAAGCCTGGAATCCGCAATGCACTGGACGGCAAAGGCTTCCTGCACTTCGATGAAATCCATCCGGTCAATCGTCATGTTGATTTTCTGCAACGTTTTTTCCACCGCGGCCGGAACCGCGGGGTAGGTAAGGGTCGGGTCGGTGGCTGCAACAGCGCAGGAGCGGAAATAGGCCAGCGGTTTCACGCCCAGCTCTCTGGCTTTCTTCTCGGAGGCCATAACAACCGCCGCCGCGCCGTCGTTTTCCGATGATGAATTACCGGCGGTGCAGACGCCGTCTTTATAAACCGTTTTGAGCTTACCCAATTTTTCCAGCGTGGTTTCCCGGCGCGGACCTTCGTCGGCTGTCAGATAAACCATTTCGCCTTTTTTATCCTTTCCTGTGGGAACCGGAACGATTTCATCCACGAACTTGCCCGCGTCCTGCGCCGCGATGGCGCGCAGGTGGGAACGCAGCGCCCAGCGGTCCGCTTCTTCACGGGTGATCTTTTCCCTTTGGGCCGCGGTCTCCGCCCAGGTCATCATGGAGCTCAGTTCGCCATAGCGCGCGATGGGCTGAGACATCACCCGGCCCCGCTGAATACGGTCATAAAAAGGAATGCCCCACATCGCCAGCGCGCCGTGGCCGCGGGGCATGAAGCCGTATTTTTCATGGTTTTTGCCGCCGAGGCCCCATTTGATGTCGCCGGGAATATAGAGCTCGCCCTGGCTCATGGATTCCATGCCGCCGGCGATTACGATATCGGCGTTGCCGGTCTGAATCTTCATCGCCCCGTAAAAGAGGGAGTCCAGACCCGAGCAGCAGCGGCGGTCGATCATAACGCCGGGGACGCTATCCGGCCACCCCGCGTCCAGCACGGCCATACGCGCGCCGTTGGCGCATTCGCCGTTTTGATAAGCGGAGCCCATGACGACATCATCAATCATCGCCGGATCAATGTTTGCCTTCCTGACCGCTTCCTGCAAGACCAGGCTGGCCAGCCGGTAAACCGGAACATCTCTGAGCGCTCCTCCGTAAGCGCCGATCGGCGTACGCGCGCAACTGATAAAGACGACATTTTCCATAGAGTCACACCTCTTCTAATGTTAATAGCTCGGGTCATACATCTTCGACTTGATGAAACCGGGTAAATCGGCCGGTTCCTTCATGGCGGTAAGTTTTCTTTCGAAGGCAACCTTGGCAACGGCTATCGCGATATGGAGCGACACTTCGCGAACGCGCGTCAAAGACGGAAAAATCCGTCCCTGTTCAAAATCCTCCCTGGAGACCTTCTCATCCAGGCATTTAGCGGCCGTGGAAAACATTTCATCCGTTACACGGGTTGACTCCGAAGCCACCACACCCAGTCCGACGCCGGGGAAGATATAAACATTGTTGGCCTGTCCCGATACGAAAGTCTGCTGATCGATGACCACCGGCCCAAAGGGGCTGCCACTGGCAAAGACCGCGCGATTATTTGTAAAGCGATAGGCATCTTCCGCCGTGCATTCCGATTGAGATGTCGGATTGGAGAGCGCAAAGATAATCGGACGTTCATTCAGTCGCGCCATGGCCTGTAAAATCTCGGGGGTAAATGTTCCGGGCTGGCCGGATGCGCCGATGAGGACGGTCGGCTTAACCGCTTCGATCACCGAAAGAAGATCCCGATGAAAAGGAAGATCATGTGCAAAGTGGCGCTTGTGTTCCACCAGATCCGTGCGGCTCTCCACCACCAGCCCCTTGGAATCGACAAAGCAGCAGCGGCTCACCGCCTCTTTTCCGGGGAGGCCCTGCTCGACCATGGCCGAGACCACCAGGTTTCCGATACCCAGGGCCGCTTCACCCGCGCCCAAAAACACAATCCGCTGCTCGGTCATTTTGCTGCCGGTCATCCGCAGGGCGGAATAAAGCCCGGCCAGCGCAACACTGGCGGTGCCCTGAATGTCGTCGTCAAACATGCAGAATTGATCGCGGTACCTGGCCAACAGCCTGAACGCATTTGCGTTGCCGAAGTCTTCGAGCTGAATCATGACATGCGGGAAGACGTCACTGGCCGCCGCCATAAACTCGTCGAGCAGCGCGTCGTATGCTTCGCCCCGCAGGCGTTCCTGAGGCAGGCCGATGTACTCCGGATCACTCCAAAGCCCCTTGTTGTTGGTTCCGACATCGATCATGATCGGCAGGCAGGCTTTCGGGTCAACGCCGGCGCAGGCCGAATAAAGTGACAGTTTGCCGACAGGGATGCCCATACCGTTCGAGCCGAGATCGCCCAGTCCCAAAATCCGTTCGCCGTCGGTCACGACAATCACCCGGGCATCCTTGCAGGGCCAGTTTTTCAAAATATCTTTGATGCGGCCGCGATCGTTCTTTGTAATGAACATTCCGCGGGGGCGCCGGAATACCTTGCTGTATTCCTGGCAGGCCAGTCCCACGGTCGGCGTATAGATAATCGGGCTCAGCTCCTGCAGGTGGTCGATGAGCGCTTTGTAGAACAACTGCTCATTACGATCCTGCAGGCCGATCAAATACAGGTATTTTTCAAGGCTGTTGGGCTTGCGCCGGACATTGTTGATAATATGCGAAACCTGTTGCGCCTGTGTCGAGATGTAAGGTGGAAGCAGTCCCTGGAGCCCCAGCGCTTCGCGCTCAGCAGCGGTAAAGGCCGTGCCCTTATTCAAACTTGGATCGTGCAATATATCAACGCCATGAGGATTTTTTTCTGTGCCCGATTTCTGATTGGCCATGATGACCTTCTTTCAATTTTTTTGCGTTTTCCGTTTCCGGTGGAAGATCGTCAACCGGCCTGAAAGTTTATGTATTCTGCTTTGCCTGATATTGCAACTGCCATGCCAGCCACTTATTTGCGATATGCAAAATCCGCCAAGCAGTCCGCCGGAGCATCGGCTGACCATTGCTAATGGTATCCTGTCATTGAGGCGCCAAGTCCATGATGCGGCAAAATGCCCTTGCCGATCTTATCTTGAGCAGGGGTGTCTTGTTTTTATACATCTCTTGTAAAATGCGTATATTTTATATACATGCCGTCAGGAAACGGCAGTGTTTTTTGTGCTTTATCCTAACACATTGACAGCATGCTGTCGATATGCGCATATAAAGGCGCAGAGTAATTGAGCAATGAAGGTAAAACAAAATGCATAACGAACATATTGAATTATGGCAGCATCATCACGTCTTTAACGTTGATAAAAAAGCAATAGAGAAGCGAACTTTAATTGTTGTGATCATTACCTTTGTCACAATGATTGCTGAAATATTATTTGGTTGGATTTCAAATTCAATGGCTTTGCTCGCTGACGGCTGGCACATGGGAACGCATGCCTTCGCTCTGGGAATATCGCTCATGGCCTACATGGCGGCAAGAAAATACAGAAAAGATGAAACTTTTACCTTTGGAACATGGAAAATTGAAATTCTGGGGGCTTACACAAGCGCGGTTGTGCTTGGTATCGTTGGCGTCATGATGATTTATTCTTCTGTTGAAAGAATGATGAATCCCCTGAACATTTATTACAATCAAGCATTGTTCGTGGCAATTTTCGGATTGTCGGTAAACCTTGTTTGCGCAATAATCCTTAATCGTGATGGTCATGATCATGAACATGATCACCACGAGGAACATGAACATTCATATTCCAGGCACGACCATGAAGACTTAAATTTGAAATCAGCATCTATGCATGTTGTGGCTGATGTTTTAACTTCCGTATTGGCTATTGGGGCATTACTTGGAGCAAAATATTTTAATTTCAAAATGCTGGACCCGTTGATGGGGGTTGTAGGCGCCCTCCTAATCATTCGATGGTCATTTTCGTTGCTGAAGGATACCGGTGGTATTTTGCTGGAACGGGAAAAGAACCATTCAATCGTCAATGAAATAAAAAGTGAGATTGAATCCGATGGAGATTCGAAAATAAGTGACTTGCACATTTGGAAAGTAGCGCAAAATAAATATGCCTGTATTGTGTCTCTGGTAACAGCCAGAGATTATTCAGCTGCCGAATATAAAGCCCGTTTAGCCAAACTGCATGTATTAGCGCATGTAACGATAGAAATATATAACTGTAAAAAAATAAGCACGGCTTCATAAACTTGACAGCCTACAGCCTATTCTCAGCAGACGACGAATGCTTCTTCCGGGCAGGCGGCTGTGTTAATTTCCGCGTTGGCTTTATAAAGCATGAGCGGCATGTCCACATCATCAAGCGTGAAATTTCCTTTGAAGCGCTCGCATTCCAGCCCTTCTTCGGTTGGCAGCCATAAATTTCAAATCCCGCACGTCGTACTTAAATTCCGTTCAGCACTCCTTTGCTGATAGCCGTAGGGAACGGTCTGAAACCGTTCCCTACGGCTTCTTTCCATACCCGATGGCTTTGGCCGATTCCGCAATGGCCGGCAGAACCGCCGGATCGTCGATGGTGGAGGGGACAACATAATCCTTGCCGTCCACGATTTTGCGCATCGTGCTGCGCAGGATTTTTCCTGATCGGGTTTTGGGAAGAGCCTTCACGACGGCCGCATCTTTGAAGCAGGCCAGCGCGCCCAGATCGGAACGCACCATCTGCACCAGTTCTTTGATGATCTCCTCAGGCTTTCTCTCCACACCGGCTTTCAAGACAACAAAACCAACCGGCACCTGGCCTTTGAGCTGATCGTCCGCGCCCAGCACGGCGCATTCCGCGACGTCCTTGTGTTTGGAAACGATTTCTTCCATGGCGCCCGTGGATAATCGGTGACCGGCTACGTTGATGACATCGTCAATGCGTCCCATGATGTAAACATACCCGTCCAGATCAAAGCGGCCGCCGTCGCCGGTGACATAATAGCCGGGTCTTTCGGTTACATATTCCAGATAGCGTTTGTCGTCTTTCCAGAGCGTGGGCAGGCAGCCGGGGGGCAGAGGCAGTTTAATCACCACCGCGCCTTCTTCGCCGTTAGGCAGCATATTGCCTTCCATGTCCTGAATCTGGACATTATAGCCGGGAACCGGTTTGGTGGGAGAGCCGGCTTTGATCGGAAATGGTTCGATGCCCATGCAGTTGGCCGCTATCGGCCAGCCGGTTTCCGTCTGCCACCAGTGATCGACCACGGGGATTTGCAGCATGTCGCTCGCCCAGTGATACGTGTCGGGATCAAGACGTTCACCGGCCAGAAACAGATATCTTAAACAGGCAATGTCGTATTTTTTCAGGTAATCGCCTTGGGGGTCTTCCTTCTTGATGGCGCGGAAAGCGGTCGGGGCGGTAAACAAAACGGATACGCCATGCTGGGAGATCACCCGCCAGAAGGCGCCGGGATCGGGGGTCCCTACCGGCTTGCCTTCGTACAGAATCGTCGTGCAGCCGTAAAGCAGGGGGGCATAAACAATGTAGGAGTGCCCGACCACCCAGCCGACATCGGATGCCGCCCAGAAGACTTCGCCCGGCTTGATGTCGTAAATGTGCTTCATCGACCATTTCAGGGCAACGGCATGGCCGCCGTTGTCACGCATGACGCCTTTGGGTTTGCCGGTGGTTCCCGAGGTATAAAGAATATAAAGCGGATCCGTTGCCAAAACCGGCACGCAGGGAACGGCCTTTGCGTCTTTGACGAGCGCTTCCCAGTCCAGGTCGCGGCCAGCCTGAAGATCGGCCTGCACTTGCGGGCGCTGGTAGATGATGCATTTTTGCGGTTTGTGGGTTGCAATCTTAATGGCTTCATCCAGGAGCGGTTTATAGGCCAGTATCTTTTTCCCTTCGATGCCGCAGGAAGCGGAAATCATCACTTTGGGCAGGGCATCGTCAATGCGGATGGCCAGTTCATTGGGGGCAAATCCACCGAAGACCACGGAGTGCACGGCGCCGATGCGCGCGCAGGCCAGCATCGCCACCACGGCCTCCGGAATCATCGGCATGTAGATAATAACCGTGTCGCCTTTTGTGACGCCCAGGCCAACCAGTGCTCCGGCAAATTTCGAAACTTTATCCAGAAGCTCGCTGTAAGTAATTTTCCTGATCGTATCGGTAACGGGACTGTCGTAGATAATGGCGACTTGATCTTTCCTTCCTGATTCCACCTGGTAATCCAGAGCATTGTAGCAGGTATTGAGTTCACCCCCGGCAAACCATCGATAGAAGGGTTTATTGCTGTCGTCCAGAACTTTATCCCATCGCTTCGTCCACTGGATCGCTTCTGCCGCACTACCCCAGAAAACGTCGTGCTGCTGAATAGACTGCGTGTAGATTTCCGAATATTTCATGTTGCTCATTTTTAACCTCCCCTGTGCTGATATGTATTATTTTGAGTAGAATCCCTTTTCTTCTTTGGCCAGTTTTTCAAGAAGCAGCGAGGGCGTCCAGTATTCGGCGCCGACCAGATCCTTGTATTTCAGAATGGCTTCATACACTTTCTTTACGCCGACCGTGTCGGCATAAAACATCGGGCCGCCCAGGTAAACCGGGAAGCCGTAGCCGTAGAGCCAAACCACATCAATGTCCAGCGGTCTCGCGGCGATGCCTTCTTCAAGAATCTTCGCGCCTTCATTGATCATGGAGTAAATGGCGCGTTCGATGATTTCCTGATCCGGGATGGCGCGGCGGGTGATGCCCACTTCCCGTGAATGGCTGATGATGAGCTCTTCAATCAGGGGGTCGGGTGTCGCGTTGCGTTGATCGTCATATTTGTAAAAACCGGAGCCGGTCTTCTGGCCGAAACGTCCCGTCTCGCAAATCTTGTCGAGGATATTGCATTTCTGTTCCCGCGGGGTGAGGGAATCAAACTTGGCCTTGCGGTTTCTCCAGCCGACATCCAGACCGGCCATGTCGC
>DFZJ01000222.1 GCA_002382045.1 Syntrophaceae bacterium UBA4059 | reverse complement strand
TGGAATTTATGGACAAGGTTATGGCAGAACTTCCGGCAGATAGAGAAGTGCATGTGATCTTGGACAATTACTGCATCCATAAAAGAAACGATGCTTGGCTGGCTACATATCCCAACGTCTTTTTTCATTTCACTCCTACATCAGCCAGTTGGCTTAACCAAGTGGAAATATGGTTTGGCATTATGTCCCGCAAAGCATTGCGAGGAGCAAGTTTCAAAAGCACAGAAGATTTGGCCAAGGCTATCAATGACTTTATAACCGTTTATGGACCAACTGCAAAGCCGTTTGCCTGGCGTAAAAGAGAAGTGAAAGGTTCGCAGCTTAAAAATACTATCGTTAACTTACGCAATTAAGCACTAGCAACCGCTCCGGATAAGTTTCTGCTGACAGAAAAACTTATTCGATTTCCAAAAAACACTTTGCTTCATTTCCACTCCGCATAGCCAATTCCCGACTGACCGAAACCGTTTCCGTTATAAAACATGAAAATTTTATTCTTGACGCTGATAACGTAAGGATAACAAACCATCACGGAATCCCAACCGTCGGCGCTTTTGGTCAGGCCGTTTAATTCATCTTTTCGCACCCAATGCTTTCCGTCAGCCGATTCGGCAAATCCCATGGAATAGCTGTTGGCGGGGTCCGTTCGATAATCCGTAAAATTTCTGAAGGAATACCACATCAGATACTTTTCTTGATGCTTCAGGACCGAGACACGGGCAATTCCCGCCTCGTTTTCGTCCTTATAATCAACAGCAACCAAACCTTCTCTTTTCCAGTTGATCCCGTCTGCCGATTCAGCGTATTTGATGTGATACCGGGGTTCGGGCTTCCCCTTCACCATTTTCCATTCCGTGCCGGAAAGGTACCATATTTTCCAGATCCCATACTCCACCAGGATAAACGGCGCACCAACCAGATGCGGCTCCAGTCTGTTTCTTTCCAACACGGGCCCCGAAAAGAGCTTTCGGAACGTCTTCCCTTCGTCCTCACTGACGGCCACGCCAATCGAAAGGTGATAGGTGATAGTGTTGCGGACATTCCATCCCGTGTAATAAAGATATTTTTTATCGCCATGATTAATCAGGCAGGAGGGCATCACGCCGCAATCGTCAAAAGCGCCTCTCTCCCCCAAATCCAAAAGGGGCTTAAGAGATACGTCCTGTATCCTGCACGGATCATCGGCGTCCACCACGATACAGCCGGGCAGGCTTCTTCCTTCCGCGTCCCTTGTCGCATAATATATCCGTATGGTGTTATTCGCCGGGTTGTACTCGGCAACCGGCGCCTGCGCGTGCGTTTTGGACCAGTCCATTTTTCCGTCGGTGCAAAATATCAGTCCTTTCTTACTCCAGTTCATCGTCTTTCCGCCTCCTATACGGGAAAATCCAGGCTGCATGTATTTAATTTTCTGGCGGGGTTGCCGACATAAACACTCCATGGTTCCGTGTCCCTGACAATGGCTGTTGCCATCCCTACATAAGTGCCCTCCGCCAGAGTAAGGTGATTGCGAATGGTGGCGTTCACTCCCAGAAAAGAATTTCTGCCGACCCGGCAGTGTCCCGAAACCACCACATGCGAAGTGATGAAGACATGATCTTCGATGACCCCGTGATGCCCGATGTGGTTGCCGCTCCATAAAACAACATTATTTCCGATTTTTACAAAGGGTTGAATTGTGTTATCCTCCAGAATAAAACAATTATCGCCAATTTCTTTGCTCAAAACCGTTGCCCGGGAGCTGATATAGGAAATGAATTTGTAGCCTTTTTTCTTGCCTTCCAGATAGACGGCTTCCCGCGGCTTGTTCATCCGGCTGATGAACATGGGGGCAAACAGACCGAATTCATCCGGAGGAAAGTTTTTTTCAAGATCCTCAAAAGGAATAACCGGCAAATCCAGATAACGATCCGCTTCAATATATTTCCTGTGGACCGTGAAAGCGACAAGCTCATAGGGGCTGTCCTCGGCCAAATAATATTTTGCCAGCTCCGCCAGATCTTTCAGTCCGAAAACAACGATTTTTTTTATCATCTTGCTGTTTTCCTTTTCCTATTGGAGGTCGTATTCGTTTAAAAATGATTTACATTGTTCTTTCTTGTTAAACATCAGAACATCAATGATGGACAACCAGGGAACAAACGGCTGTCCAAACTGCCGGTAGGCAATCGGTCTGGATTCCAGAAAATATAAATGAATGCCGCTTTCCAGAAAATAATCCTTTGTATAGATAGCCGTTCCGCCCGCTGCATTGATATAATCATGGGCATTCAACTGCCAGCAGATGTCAATCAGGCGGTCCGCTTTTTTCAGGCCGCGATTCTGAAATACGGATGAAGAAGGTATAATTTCTGTCTCAATATCCAGAAACTTACAGACGGCCAGAATGCTTTCCGCTGCCAGTTGTGCAATGGTTCTCGCTTCCCGAGTCAGCGCCTGTTCGATCAGGTTAAAAACGGCCTCAAATTGCGGCGCATGATGGTAGGCATGATAAAATCTCTTCAGAAGTTTTTCTTTTTCTTTCTGATCCAGCAAGGTTTCAATTTCGTTGATTAGTTTATTCTGGCTGGCTTTTTTGCACGGCAAAACAAAAAAACCTGCCGCCCCGTCGGCAAGAATTCTGTTTCTGTTGATCCAGCCTTTTTTTATGTAATTTACATCATCGTAAAGAACAAATTTATCCACAGCGTTGATAAGCTGGAAGTAACCAATATAAGGAAAAAAATATGGCTGCATGATTGCCAGTTTCACAATCATTTACCTGCAATGACGGCGATTATCCTAGCGATGGATTCATCCTCCAAAGCCGGATAAATGGGAAGGCAAAGCACCTTATACGACACATCTTTCGCTGTCGGCAAGTTGGACTGTGCTGCGGACGGCAAACCGCTATACATCGGAAAATCACTAATCAATGGATAAAAATAACGCCGGGCAAAAATTCCGTGGCGGCGCAGTTCGTCATTGAGTTCATCGCGCGACAGGGGGTAGTCTTTTTCAACCAATATCGGAAAATAGGAAAAGTTATATTTGATGTCATCCGGCAGCAGCGGGCACGATAGACCTTTAACCGATGCCAGCGCCTCCCTGTACAGCTGGTCGATCTGACGTCTTCTTTCGATGGCCTGATCAATATGCTTCAACTGCAATAATCCCATAGCCGCCTGTAATTCATTCATTTTGGCGTTGATTCCGGGCGCAACGACGGTCACCTCGTCGGCAAAGCCGAAATTTTTCAAATCATCAATTCTTTTCTTGATGTTAGCGTCGGGACAAATGATGGCGCCTCCCTCAAAAGTCGTGAATACTTTTGTCGCGTGAAAACTTAATATGGACAGATCGCCGTCCTTCAAAAGGCTTTTACCTTTACGGGTCACACCAAAAGCGTGCGCCGCGTCATAAATAACCTTCAAACCGTAGATATCGGCAATCTTTTGTATTTTTTCAACATCACACGGTTTTCCATACACATGCACCGGCATGATCGCCGTCGTATGAGGTGTTATCGCGGCTTCGATCTTTGCCGGGTCCAAATTGAACGTTTCAGGATGAATATCAACAAACACCGGCTTGATACCGTTCCACAGCAGGGAATGCGCCGTGGCGACAAATGAAAATGGCGTCGTTATGACCTCCCCTGTGATGCGTAAGGCTTGAAGCGCTGTGACAAGCGCCAGTGTTCCATTGGCAAAAAGGGCAAGATGATCAACACCGAGGTATTCGGCCATTTCTTTTTCCAGCTTCTGATGAAAGGGGCCGCCATTGGTGAGCCATTTGCTCTCCCAGATTTCTTCAAGATAAGGCCGAAACTCCGCAAGGGGGGGGAGGAAAGGTTGCGTTACATAGATCGGTTTCTTGTTCGCCATAAGATGTTTCCTTATAACTATTGCCTAAATTTGTATCTTTTCAAAGACTTTATATAGCTCCGCTCTTTGAGTTACATAAA